>JAZNFR010000320.1:0-1644 GCA_045576055.1 Eubacteriales bacterium | reverse complement strand
CGGTTCATAAAAGCCAAGGCAGCGAATACCCGATTGTGATTATTCCTATATCACAGTCCTGTCCTTATATGCTTCAAACGCGAAATCTCATTTACACCGCGGTAACAAGGGCAGAAAAAATGGTTATTTTGGTGGGGGATGCCCAAACGCTTTATAAAATGATTGATAATAACACGCGCGCGGTTAGAAATACGCTGCTTAAAGAGCTTTTGGAAAATGAAGCTAAGTGAAATTTTTTGCCGTATGCTTCTGACACGAAAATGTCTAATTTGCAAGGAGCCGATTTCTTATGACAGTGAGCTTCCGTTTTGTAAGGATTGCTCTGAAAAATGGGAAAGCTTCATAAATATTAAATGTCCCAAATGCGGTTATAGTGCGGAAAGCTGTACCTGCTTGCCGCAAAATATAAGAAAGCTATCGAGCTACGGTGCCGCGTGGTGCGTTTTCTACGACGGCGCGTCAAATAACGCGGTAAATTCCTTGGTTTTCAAGCTAAAAAGAGAATACGACCGTGATATTGTTGATTTTATGACCTCGTATATGGCGAAAAACATAAAAATGATAGCATCACGGCATATGCTTAACCTCAGTGAGTACGTAGTTACATTCCCACCGAGGCGGCGTATAACGAAGCGGCGCGAGGGCTTTGACCACACGAAAATGCTTGCGGTATCGCTTGCCAAAAATCTTGGTGTAAGGGTTGAAAAATGCTTTGTCAATACGGGCAAGCTGGCGCAAAAAGTGTTAAATAAAAAGGAGCGCTTGGAAAATGCGCGCCATTCATATGAGCTTGATAAAAAGGCAAGGATAAGCGGAAAGAAATATCTTTTGGTAGACGATATTATAACGACGGGCGCGACTATGCTTGCCTCGGGCGAGCTTTTACTAAATGCAGGCGCTTTGAGCGTTATTCCGATTTCATATGCAAAAAATATAAAATAAATTCTAAAACGAGAAGGAGAAAAACTATGTTAAAAGGAATTCCACAAATTTTGTCCCCCGAGCTACTTAAGGTGCTTTGCGAGATGGGACACAGCGACCGTATCGTTATTGCCGACGGCAATTTCCCTGCGGAATCAATGGGCAAAAGCTGTAAGGTGATAAGATGTGACGGACACGGCGTGCCTGAGCTTCTTGACGCTATTTTGCAGCTTTTCCCACTTGATACCTACGTAGAGAAGCCTGCAATTTTAATGGAGGTTATGAAGGGTGACAACGCCAAAACTCCAATTTGGGACACCTATAAGGAAATTATCGCGAAGCACGATTCACGCGGTGCAAGTACCGTTGGCACGATAGACCGCTTTGACTTCTACGACGAGGCAAAAAAGGCATACGCCATCATCGCCACAAGCGAGAAGGCTATTTATGCTAATATTATGCTCCAAAAGGGAGTTATTTAATTTTGGCTGACACATTAAGGCACAATCATAAACCACAAAAACAGATAAATTCAGTTAATAAATAATCTCTTGAAAAAATAAGGTTGAAAAACTTCGTTTTTCTTCTTTATTGTGGTTTATTATCGCCGTTTGTTGAACTCTCGACGTACAAAGTACGCCTTCGGTCACAAACGACAATTTCTGCTCTTAATCTGCCTAGCCAAAGGGCGTTTCAACTGCCTCCCATACGAACAGGGAACAC
>JAZNFR010000319.1:0-4033 GCA_045576055.1 Eubacteriales bacterium | reverse complement strand
GATTTTCTTGTTCCAAAAGGTTTGGAAAACAAGAACAATAGTAAAAACAAGAGTAGGAGAGGTCAAAAATGCAGATAGGGCAGAGGAATCAAATAAAAACGAAAGTGACGGAGAATGACACTGCTAAGGTGTTTGGCAGTGGCGAGCTTTTGGTTCTTGCAACTCCCCGTATGATTGCGCTTATGGAAGAGTGCTCATATAAATGCATAAGCAAAGATTTAGAAGCTGGTTCATCATCTGTTGGAACGTTATTAAATGTCAAGCATTTAAGTGCAACGCCTGTTGGTATGGAAATCACAGTTGAGGCTGAAATTACCGAAATCGATGGGAGACGTGTCTGTTTTTCGATAAAAGCATACGATGAATGTGGACTCATTGGAGAAGGAACACACGAAAGATTTATCGTCTTTTCTGATAAGTTTATGCAAAAAACATATTCAAAATTAGAATCAAAATAAAAAGGGCACCAAAGGGTGTCCTTTTTTAATCATTTTTTTCAAGCTCTTTTACGCCTTTTAAAATTTCTTGTGCTTCAAGCGGGAATCTACCTAAATGATCAGGGCCGATATTTATTAAGTAGTTGATGCCTAATCCATTTAGGCGCTTTTTATTTTCGTAGATCGTTTTTGAGCTTTTCCAGTTATGGTCCCAGGAATTATATCCCCACGAGTCATTTAAAGTACAAGCGGATTCGTAAAATCCATATGGAGAAGGCTTGAAGCCCTCAATAGAGTTGTAGTCAATTTCGGCTTCGATTGGATCTGTAACTTCATTTGGTATTTCGTTGTCACCAAGCGAAACATAGTCATATTTTCCATTTCCAAGACGTGAGTTGATAAGACAAGATGGTTGATATTTTTTTACAAGATTGTAAATTTCCTCACTTTGTTCCTTGGTCAAGGTCATAGGCATGTCGAACCAAGCAAGGGCTATTTCACCATAGCTTGTCATAATTTCAGTAATTTGTGGCAAAATCTTGTTTTTATATGTGATATTGAAGTCTTTTTCCTCTTTATTTGGATAATCCCACGAATTGTCCCATGAAACTCCTGCACAACCAACAGGCTCATGCGTATAGCCTCCACCATTTTTTTCATGCCAGTCTAAATCTTGTGAATAGTAAATTCCAAATTTTAAACCGTTTTTGCGACACTCCTCTGACAATTCTTTGATGATATCACGTCCGAATGCGGAAAAATCAACACAGTTGTATTGGTCTGCATTTGACTTAAAAAGTGCGAAGCCATCGTGGTGCTTTGTAGTGATAACGATATACTTCATATCGCACTCTTTTGCAAAAGCAACCCATTCCTTTGCATCAAAATAGATAGGATTGAAGGCTTTTGCCATTTTTTCCATCTCTTTATTAGGTATTGCGCAAGCAGACTGAATCCATTCTGAATAATTGTGTGATCGTTCACCCTTATAAACGCCGCCTAACATAGAGTAAAGACCAAAGTGAAGCATAAGTCCATACTTTGCTTCCTTGAACCATTTTATATCTTTCATTTTAAACCTCATTTCTTGACAAAAACAACCACAGGGTCAAGTGTTTTTGCGACGATTTTTAGTGTATAAGTGTTGTTTTTGCAAGTAAAATCAATGCTTTTTGTGCTTCCGTCTGGCAAAAGCATCTCAAAGGCGAAAACATTAAAATCGCACACCAATTTAACATCCTCAATAGTGTCTAAGCTAATGTTGAATAGCGCAATAAATGTATCACCATTTGGCATATCAGCCACCTTCAAATAAACATCCTCATCTCCCGGATAATATACGGGCAATTCCTTTACACTATTTAAAAGCTCAATTAACTGTTGCTTTCTTGAATGTGTAAGGAAAGAGAATGCCTCGACAATGTTAAATTCGGCGACAGGAGTGCCGGCAAATGTAATTACTGTGCCACCGAGCTTGTTCTTGAACACTGTAACACCGGGGAATAAATACTCGTAGCTTTCTTGGTCAACTGTTGTATAAACCCGAGAGCTTATTTCAACATCAGAAGATACTGGAACAAGCTCCTTGAGCTTCATTTGAATCTTGGTTCGCTTGCCATTAGGCAGAAGCTCTGAAATCGGTTGCTTTCCTGTCCATTCAAGAACATCAACACCAATGTAATCTTTGAATCCTCGGTCTACAAGATTTTTTGCTGTATCGGATGCTAAAATTATATTTCCACTTAAAAGTTTTAAAATTTCATCATCGCTTAAACGAGTGTCAACATTTCCCTCAAAGCAAACAACACCACCGTTTTCGCTTGAAAAATACATAGGAAGTCCTAATCGCTCAAGCACACAGTAGCTCCATCCGTCCCATTCCTCTTTAACTCGTCCATATGTAAAATCGGGAGTATCCGGGGTGTAAATTCTGCAACCACGCCAATTTAATGAAGGCACAATTTCAGCTAATTTTTCATAAAAGCCTCGATTTTTGGCAAGCACGTGCCTATATGCATATCCACTTTCAGGCTCATAGGTTAATAGTCTTGTTATCCAATGCTTTGCACCATTTGCACCCTCTAAAATACTGCCCGTATAGTGAGAATGTAGTGACGAAGCGCTTGTACTATATCTATTTTGTGGACAGGTGTCAGTTTCTGCTAAAATAATGTCAACCTTACCCTTTAATTTTGATACCTGCGTTGCACAGCGATGGAAGGCGCGACTGAAAAATCGTGAGCCTTGAGGTGTATAATTTCCGTTGTTTATTCTAACCTCTATCGGATGGCTTTCACCAGCTAAGATTGAGGCGATTTCATATGCAAATTCTGCATTGTTTCCACAACAGCAATAAGAGGCGTGAAGCTTTGGATTGACACTGTCAATTCCATTTCTCATAACCCTTGCTGTATCGATGAGAGATTCCTTTTGCGTTTCAATATAAATATCGGTGTATTTCTTTGCATCTTCGGTTTTCTGATTAACGATTTTCCAAAGCTCTTCTCTTGAAAAATTAGAACCAGCGCGCTTGTTGAAAAAATCCATATGCAAAGGACATGCACAGCCCTCGCCCTTATACCAAATAGTGCGAAAATCATCATCAACCATAATGTGTGCTGGGTTATGTGATGCAATTGTTTTCATAACTCCATATATATATTCCTTGAAGCCTTCATCCATAGGACATGCGCATCTTCTTGTCTTGCCATCGTCAAAATTAACGTGAGGCTGGTATGGGAATAATTCACCCATTATCCAACCATGACCAACTGATGCTTGCACTAAAACACCGCATTTTAGCCCCATTGAATTCAATTTGTCTTGGAAAAGCTTGTATTTTCGGCATAGGCTATCAACCTTATTAGCAGGTGGATTTCCTTCTGGCACTAAGGTCATAGAGAAGAGAGCCAGCGAGCATACACCGTTTTCATATTGCTCCTTGATGTCGTCGCAAATTTCATCAATATGCTCTATATCAAGTGGCATTATGCTGTATGAATTTAGAAATTTTTTATCCATAAAACGCTCCAAAAGTTTATATGAAAATTATACCATAAGTGTCGCCCATCTTCAAGAGAAAAATAAAAAAGCTTACACGTAAAAATAAAGTTTGCACAAAAAAATATTAAAAAATACTTGACAAAGAGGGGGCAATAGAATATAATTTATATGCAAATTATATAAAGCTGGTAAAATCTAGCGAATTTAGGAGTGTAGAACTTATGAGTCGTATGGTCGGTACAGTTTCACGCGGAGTGCGTGCACCTATTATCAGAAACGGTGATGACATTGTTAAAATCGTAACTGAATCTGTACTTGAGGCATCTAAGGATGCAGGATTTGAAATTCAAAACAGAGATATTATCGCGATGACGGAAGCAATCGTAGCACGCGCGCAAGGCAACTATGCGTCCGTAGACGATATCGCAACCGACGTTAAGACGAAGCTCGGCGGAGAGACAGTCGGAGTTATCTTCCCTATCCTTAGCCGTAACCGTTTTGCAATCTGTTTGCGCGGTATCGCAAAAGGAGCGAAAAAAGTGGTATTGATGCTCTCCTATCCTTCCGACGAAGTAGGCAATCACTTAATCTCG
>JAZNFR010000318.1:0-5737 GCA_045576055.1 Eubacteriales bacterium | reverse complement strand
AATTTCTACACATTATAATTTTATATTATATGCGTGTCAATGTCAAGAGAAAAAACGAAAATAATTGGCGCGTGCGTGAAATATTTATATTGACACGTGAATAAATATAAATTATAATAATCTTATGGCGCAATATTTTCCATATTTGCGCCGAAGGGCGGTATTTATGAAGCTACACGATATTAAAAATTTCAATTTCACAAGCGAAATCGGTAAGGGTGCGCTTTTATCCGTTGTGCGTCCAAGCGGCGAGGTCAACACAATGACCGTTTCGTGGGGGCAGGCAGGAGTTCTTTGGAACAAGGACGTTTGCACCGTTTACGTGCGACCCGGGCGTTACACATACGGCTTTTGCGAGGAAGCGGAAATATTTACTCTTTCGTTTTTAGACGAGGGCAAAAAGGACGTCTTGACCTACTGTGGCACAAAAAGCGGCAGGGACGTGGACAAATTTGAGGCGTGCGGCTTAAAATACACAATCAAAAACGGCGCTTGCGTTTTAGAGGATTCAAGGATTACACTCGTATTAAAAAAGCTCTACGCACAAAATATGACGTGTGATTGCTTCACCGACACATCTCCGCTTTCAAATTACAAGGCGGGCGATTTTCACAGGATATATACCTGTGAAATTACAGACGTTTTAGAAAAAATTTAACAAAGGCAGGAAACAAAAATGAAGGATGCAAGATGGATAACCCACAAAAGTGCAGGTGCGAGTGATAACGCGACCTATTATTTTAAGAAAACGTTTACGCTTGATGCTGTTGGCGAGTCGCTTTTTGAGATTAGCGCACAGGCAAGATACAAGCTTTTTATAAATGGTGAGTTCGTTTGCTGCGGTCCTTGCAAGGGCACGCGTGAAAAAACGTATTTTGACGCAGTTGACGTAGCTCAATATTTAAGAGTTGGCGAAAACGAAATCTTCTGCGAGGTTTTGCAGCTCGTTTCCGACGATATGCAGGGCAAAATGTCCCCAATTGAGGGTGTTTTAAGAGTTGGCGCATTGCTCCTTACCTGTGAGCTTAACTGTGGCTCATTCTGCCTAAAAACCGACGAAAGCTGGCTCACTGCCAAATCACCCGTTAAGCACGAGAGCGCAAGGAGCTGCTACTCCGCCGCAACGCACGAGCTTTACGACTCTACACTCAATATCGAGTGGGAAAACGCAAAGGTGCAAACGGGCGTTTCAAACGCAGAGGTTGACCACTACTGGTGGGGATGCACAAACAAGTGCTTCCTTTACGAGCGTCCTATTCCTATGCTCGACTTTGCCGATAAAACAGATATCGTAAAATATGACGGCGACTTCTTTGAAGCAAGCTATTTAACCTTCGGCTTCCCAACCTTTAAGGTAAGCGGCAAGGGAAGGGTGCGCCTTTACTACTTTGAATGCTTTACAGAAATTCAAGGCAAAACAAACAACGACCGCACCGACCGCACCCTTGACTTCACAAAGGAAATGTATGACGAAATCACGGTTGACGGAGAGTGTGAATTTACGCCTTTCTGGTTCAGATGCTTCCGCTTTATTAAGCCTGAAATCACGGGGGACGTTTCCATAAAGCTTGAAAAAATGATCGAGGTTAACTACCCGATGTTCCCACGCACAGACTACGATTTTGGACGCGATGACGACAACAAGCTTTGGGATATAAGCGTGCGCACGCTTCAACGCTGCACACACGAAACGTACGAGGATTGCCCGTTCTACGAGCAGCTTCAATACTGTATGGACACCTCAACGCAAATGGTATTTAACTACCAGCTCACCGACGATGACCGCTTGGCAAGAAAGGCGATGGACGATTTTGCCGCATCTCAGCTCGCAAACGGACTTATGCCGTCAAGAACTCCAAGTGTGGGCGACCAGCACATTCCAACGTTCCAATTCTACTTTATTTTTATGGTTTACGCGCACTATACTCGCTTCGGTGACACAGAGCTTGTAAGAAAGCACCTTCGTGCAATCGACGGCGTTTGCGAGTGGTTTACAAACCATATAAACGACGACGGCGTTGTCGGTCAAAGCAAATATTGGAACTTTGTTGACTGGGCAACTCCTTGGGGATACGTTGAAAACGAAAACGACGGCGGCGTGCCTGTTGGCGTTCACGGTGGCGTTATTGGTCTTTACAACCCGATGATGGCGTACTTTTTACAATGTGCCGCTAAATTAAATGCGGTATGCGGCAGATGTGACGTAGCTGATGAATACCTTGCTACGGCAGAAATGTTAAAGAAAAACACGGTTAAATTCTTCTGGGACAAGGAAAAGGGGCTGTTTGCTGACAACCTTGACCATACAAAATACTCACAGCATATGCAAGCTTGGTGCGTGCTTAGCGGCACAGCAACAGGCAAGCGTGCAAAATCTATAATGAAGAATTCGCTTAACCTTGAAGCGAAGGCCACATATGCATTTGCATACTTCTACTTCCGCGCACTTGAAATTTGCGGCATGTACGACAAAACCAAGGAAATGATGGACTCATATAGAGGACTTTTGAAGCTAAATTGCACAACCGTTCCCGAAACGCCGACCTATTCAAGAAGTGACTGCCACGCTTGGGGCGCGCTTGCAATTTACGAGTTTAGCGCAACCGTGCTTGGCGTTCGCACCTATGACGTAAACGAAAAATCCGTATCGATAAAGCCATATATCAAGGGCAGAAAATACGCCAAGGGTACTGTCAATTCCATAGCAGGCGAAATCTCCGTTTCTTGGAAAAAGGCGGGGGGAGTGTTTGAAATTACCGTTGAAAGCGAACAGAACAAGGTTAAAAAATACATAACTCTTCCAAACGGACAGGAGCTTGTTACAACAAAGAAAAAACTAACCTACAAATGCAACATTTAATAAAACAAAGATATAAAATCAAGGAGAAAAAATGAAAATAGCACTTATTGCACACGACAAGAAAAAAACAGATATGATTAACCTTGCAATAAAATACAAGGACACACTCGCATTACATACACTCTACGCAACAGGAACAACTGGTACACTCGTTATGGGAGAAACAGGTCTTACCATTAACCGTATGAAGAGCGGCCCTCTCGGCGGCGACCAACAAATCGGCTCAATGGTAGCTGAGGGAAAGCTTGACCTTATCGTTTTCCTTCGCGACCCACTCACATCTCAGCCCCACGAGCCTGACGTAACTGCGCTCCTTCGTCTTTGCGACGTTCAGTCAATTCCGCTTGCAACGAACGTGAAGAGTGCAGAAATTATGTTAAATGCTCTGGCTAAAAATGAAATTTAATTAACAAAAAAAGCCGCCAAAATTGGCGGCTTTTATCACTTATTTGTTATTGTTATTGTTTCTGCGCTTATTTTCGCAGGTGATAACAATCTTACGGTTGTCATCATAACCAACGGAGTGAGTTGAAACACCCTCGATTGATTGAACCTCAGAGTGAATAATCATTCTCTCATATGGGTTCATTGGCTCAAGGAGAACGTTTCTTTGATACTTGAGAGCCTTTGCTGCCATTCTTCTTGCAAGTGCGCGAAGTGTAGCTTCTCTCTTTTCACGGTAATTTTCAATATCGATAATTACTCTTACGTATTCCTTATGCTCGCCCTCGCTCTTTCTTGCCAAGCAAAGGTTTGAAAGGTATTGAAGCGCGTCAAGCATTTCGCCTCTATGTCCGATAAGGCTTGGTGCATCCTCGCCCTCAATTGTGATAAGGCGTGGAACAAAGCCGTTTTCGTTAACTGTCATATCTGCCTTAACCTCACAGTTGAAGCCGATATCACGAATGAAGCCTGTAAGGAAGTTAACCGCAAGCTCCTTTTCCTTAAGAGTAACGTTGATTTGCTCTTCCTTTTCCTCAATTGTAGGAATTTTATCCTCAGCTTGCTTTGGAGCAGCTTGCTTTTGTACCTTATTTTCCACCTTTACCTCAGGCTTGCTTTCAGCCTTTGGCGCTTGTGGCTTTTGGTTGTTTTGCTTTTGCGGTTTGTTTTCAGGCTTGTTTTCTGTCTTTGGTGCAGGAGCTGCCTTTTGAGCCTGTGGCTTTTGCGGTTGCTTGTTTTCAACCCTTGGCTTTTGCTCCTTTTGAGGCTTGCGCTCAGGCTTACCGTCATCTACGATAACCTTGATTTCCGCAGGCACTCTGCCAATTCCCAAAAATCCCTTTTTGCCGGGGTTTAGAACCTCAATGGAAATTTCGCCAAGGGATGAGTAGATTTCGTTTGCCTTGGCATACGCTTCCTCTACTGTTTTGGCGGTTAGTGTAAATTCACTTTTCATATTAAATTGTTTCCTTATAGATTTTATTCATCGTCGTCTATATGGTGAAGCGACTTATATGGCTTTGCTTCTCCACTGTTATAAACGATATCGGGACGCTTGCTTTGTCCCCTTTTAGATTCCTTCATTTCCTTTTCAAGCACCTTTAATTCCTCTTCTGTGTAGGTTGGGAGCTTGATAGCCTTTGAAAGAATAAATTGCTGAAGCATTGAAAGAAGTGTTCTGAAAATCCAGTAAACACCGATAGCGGCAGGGAACGTGAACGTGAAGAAGAAGGTCATAAGCGGCATTGCCCACATCATAATCTTCATTGAGTTCATAGCGCCGCCTGCGGCAGCGTTTTGCTGTTCCTGACCTTGTGGGTTAAGCTTCTTCGTTAAGAACTGTGAAAGGTACATAAGACCAAGGTTGATAACGGGGATAAGAAGCAAGAACCAAAGACCCTTGAAATCTCCAAACGCGGAGAATGGCTGCTCGCCAAGGTTTTGTCCGAAGATTGATACGTTTGGAATGTTGTCCAAGCGGCTTGTAAGATAGTATAACGCCTCACTTGCCTGTTCCTCCGTTACAGACACCTTATCGGTGCTGAACTGTGTAATAACAGCATCGAGAGTTTCGCTATCCATGCCCTTAATGAGGTTTGAAACGTAAACCTCCTTTGCGGATTTCGGAAGTGAATATACAAGCTCTCCAGCTTCGTTTTTGAAGTTTTCAAAGCAAGCAACGATGTTTGCACATACTGCCTTCGGAATACCGCCTACGAATTGCATAGGTCTTACAACAACCTGGTAAAGCGGGAAAATGATAATGAGCTGCAAAAGCATAGGCAAGCAACCCTTAAGTGGGGAGTAGCCCTCCTTTTGGTAAAGCTCCATTATCTCATTTTGCATTTTTTGTTGAGTTGCACGGTCGGTTCTGCCCGCGTACTTCTTACGAATGATGTACTCCATTGGGCGCATCTTTGCTTGCTTTACCATATTCTTTTGTTGGATGATACCAAATGGGCAAAGCAAAATCTGCATTGCAAGTGAGAATATCAAAAGTGCTATAACATAGTTATTTGATATCATATAGCAAAGCTTCAAGATCCAACCGAACGGAATTGCTAATAAATCCATCATATTAGTTGTTTTCTCCTTTATTTTCCGCTTGCGCGGTACATTCAGCCACCTCGCTAAGAGATTGACTGTCTGCCTCTGACTCCGTATTTTTGGGGTTTTCTTCACAAAAATCGCAGTCATCCTCTGTCTGCTCGTATGAATTGTCGTAGCGTACACGCTTGAACGTAAATTTTTCAGGCACAGGGTCGTAGCCACCTCGGCAAAACGGATTGCATCTGAGCAGCCTGTATGCACTAAGAAGCGTGCCCCTTATCGCCCCAAATCTTGTAATAGCCTCCATGGCATATTCCGAGCAGGTCGGAGTAAAGCGGCACGAGGGCGGCAAGATAGGCGATATTATCTTTTTGTACGCCTTTA
>JAZNFR010000317.1:0-2953 GCA_045576055.1 Eubacteriales bacterium | reverse complement strand
GAGTTGAGGAATTGGCTAAAAGCAATGACATAAATATGCCCATTTTCCTTTGTGAATATTCACATGCCATGGGTAACGGTCCCGGAGATGTAGTTAAGTATCAAAATATTTTTGATAAATACAAAAAGACCATCGGTGGTTGTATTTGGGAATGGGCAGACCATACTGTAATGGTTGATGGCGTTGCAAAATATGGTGGAGACTTTCCTGGAGAGCTTACAAATGATGGAAACTTCTGCTGTGATGGACTTGTTTTCGCTGACAGAAGCTTTAAAGCCGGAACTCTTGAAGCAAAGAGTGCTTATGCACCATTCCGTTTCAAATTCAAGGATGGAAACTTAAAGATTACTAACCTTTACGATTTCACCTCATTTGAAGGATATACTGTGAATTATAAAATTCGTGTTGACGATAAATGCATCGAGGAAAAAGCGCTCAAGCTTGATCTTGCGCCAAAGAAATCAATCACTCTCAAAACAGCTGAAAATCCAACAAGCTGTGTGCTTGGCGCCAATATTGACGTTGAGCTTATCGCCCCTAACGGAGATTCACTTGCTGTTCTTTCGCAAAGCATAGAGTGTGACACAATAAACACGCTTGAATATATTGCTCCGCTTACACTTGAAAATGACAAATTCTTTGTTTATGCCAAGGGCGAAAACTTTGAATATCGCTTCAATAAACAACTTGGCAATTTTGACAGTATGATTGTCAATGGAGAAGAGTTGTTGTATGAGCCGGTTAAGCTATCACTCTTTAGAGCCCCTATTGATAATGAAAGACACAGAATATGGCACTGGGCAAAGAAGAATGAGTGGCAGGGCGAAAACCTTGATGTTCCATTCAATAACGTTCACGATGTAAAGGTTACAAAAACATCAATAGTTGCTGATTGTGCTTTGGCTGGTATTTCTCGTTTGCCTGTAGTAAATTATAAGACTGAAATTACAGTTCTTACTAACGGAACAGTTCTTTTCAACCTAAAGGCAAAGATTAATGAAAAATCTACTTGGTTGCCTCGTCTTGGTTATGAATTTACCTTGAAAAAGGAAAACCAAAGCTTCAAATATTTTGCAAATGGTCCATATGAAAACTACTGTGATATGTGCCATCACGTTCGTCAAGATTGGTTTGAGAGCAATGTAGATAACGAGTATGTTAACTACCCTATGCCACAAGAGCACGGAACACATATTAACGCAAAGGTTTTGAATATTGAAAACAAGATTGAGTTTGTTTCTGATGCACCATTTGAATTTAATGTTTCAAAATATAGCATAGAACAGCTTTATAAAGCAATGCATACTGATGAAATCGGCGAATCTTACGCAACTCACGTGAGAATTGACTATAAAAACTCCGGAGTAGGTTCAAATTCCTGCGGTCCTGAGCTTGTACCTGAATTTAGATTCGATGAAAAGAAAGTCAACTTCAGCTTTGCAGTTAAAATTGTATAATGAGAGAGCCTCGGGAATTATCTCGAGGCTTTTCACATAAAATTCACTTGCATAAATTAGGTTAATGTGTTAAGATTAAATGCGAGGTGATAAAATGTTTTTTTATTATGTTGACTGGACATATCTAATTCTTGTTTTTCCAGCAATTTTATTTTCGATTTGGGCAAGCATAAAAGTTAATTCCACCTTTAACAAATATTCAAAGGTTAAATCAGCTTATGGTGTGACAGGAGCCAGAGCTGCGAGAAGAATGCTTGATGAAAATGGATTACAGCACGTTAAAATTGAACGCATAGCTGGTAATTTAACGGACCACTTTGATCCAAGAGACAACGTTGTTCGTCTTTCTGCATCCACCCATGACAATACATCTCCTGCTGCAATCGGAGTTGCTATGCACGAGGTTGGACACGCAATTCAACACGCTGAGGCGTATGGTCCAATAAAGCTTAGACAAGCAATAATTCCTATGACTAATATTGGCTCTAAATTGGCAATACCGTTGATTATTATTGGAACGATTTTATCAGCATTTAGCGCACAGTCTAATCTTGGTATGTATTGTGCAATTACAGGCGTGGTTTTGTTTGCCGTTTGTGTGTTTTTTCAATTGGTTACATTGCCAGTTGAATTTAATGCAAGTAAAAGAGCTGTAAAGGCACTTGAAAGCACATATATGCTGAAGGAATCAGAGATACCAATTGTTAAAAAAGTTTTAACCGCAGCGGCTATGACATATGTTGCCGCACTCGCAGTTTCCTTGGCTCAGCTTTTGAGGTTTTTAATGATAATTTCAAGAATGAACAATAGACGCGACTAATATATAATAACTTTTTTCAAAAAACTATTGACAAGATGGTTTTCTTGTGTTAAAATTGTTACGCCGCATAATGCTGATGGTCTCAAACGGCTTTGCCTACCCAGCTTAGCGAGTTCTGGTGAAAGAGAGGTGCTTTTCGTGTTCGCAATTATTTTAACAGGCGGAAAGCAGTACAAAGTAAACGAAGGAGACGTTATCTTCGTTGAAAAGCTTGGAGCTAATGAAGGAGACGAGGTTGTATTTGATCAAGTTCTTGCTGTATCAAATAACGATGGTTTCGTTGCAGGTGCTCCATATGTTTCCGGTGCTTCCGTAACAGCAAAGGTTGTTCGTAACGGTAAAGCTAAGAAAATTTACGTTATGAAGTACAAGGCTAAGAAGAACGAGAAGAAGAAGATCGGTCATAGACAGCCTTATACAAAAGTACAAATTGAAAAGATTGTTGGCTAATTCGGAGATTTGATATGACAAAGGTCGTATTTTTCAAATCCAAGGATGCTTTTTGGGGCTTTGAGGAGCAGGGTCACGCAGGCTTTGCAGAGAGTGGAGAGGACATTGTTTGCTCAGCTCTTTCAGCTATGACAATGCTTGTTATCAATGCAATCGAGGTTGCATATGCTTCCGAGGCGGACTATGAATTTGACGAAGAAACAACAAACGTACGCTTAACTGCTCG
>JAZNFR010000316.1:0-7079 GCA_045576055.1 Eubacteriales bacterium | reverse complement strand
CTTTACAGCATCACCAAAGTAGTTGCCGTTATAGTTCAAGCCGACAATTTCAGCCGCGCCCTCAAGGTTATAGTCGTGGCCAAGTGCTGGTGCTGTTTCTTGTGCGCCAAGATCGTAACCACAGAAGCAGAATGTAAAGCTGATTTCAGGTGTTACACAGTCAGCAGGCGTTGTGTTGTCAGCCTTTGGATTGCGAATGTGGTAGGAAGCGCCCTCTTCATTTTCAACCAAAACAAGTGTGGTGCTCTTTCCTGTGATTTCATACTTTAAGTTGCTTTGGCAGAAATATACAAATGCGTTGCTTGTTGCTGAACCTGTATTTGTGTTTGTGAATTTAACACTTTCAGCATCAACGTCGTTTTTGTTCATAAAGTAATATGAAATATAGTCTGATCTGTCCGCTGCCGCAGAGTTAATAACAAGGTCAGTCATATCGCCAAGGCAAACGATGTTAATTGGGTTTTCCTTTGTACCAGAGAACTTGAACCAGTTGTCGTTTGTATAGAAGTTTGTAAAGCCTTCAGGGAATACCAAATACTTATTTAAATTCTTACAGTTAATTAATGGACCAGAACTTTGAGATATTCCTTGAGTTGATGGGTCTTGCTCTGACCTTAAGCTTGTAGGCATAAAGTATACCTCTGGCTTAGCCGGCATTTTGAAGTCTGCGTAATTTTCAACAGGAGTCATTGGATTTTGTACGAAATACATTTTAGGGTTGTTTGCAAATGCGCCGTTGTTCCAGCCTCCAAAATTAAGTATTTCAACGCTATTTGGTAAGTATACAGCCTCAAGGTTATCACATCCGTCGAAGCAGTTCGAGGAAAACGACTTTACACCCTCGGGGAGTGAAAGATATCTAAGTCCGTCGCAGTTAAGCGCAAATGCAACAGGGAAAGTTGTCATTGGGCAGTTAGAAAAGTCAATTGTTGTTAGATTTTTACAATCTTGGAATGTGTTGTATCCAACGAATCTGCTTTCATTTGTTGCAATTCCGTTTGGAAGCTTAACGTATGTAAGACCTGAGTTGCGGAAGCAATCGTTACCTATCTTGTAAATGCCGTCTACCAAATTGATGCTTTGAAGTGAAGTACAATCTCTAAATGTCTCTGCACCGATATCGTAAAGAAGTGAATTGTCAGGAATGTCTACTGTCTTGAGTGCGGTACAGCCTCTGAAGGCAGAGCCCCAAAGCGCAGTTACAGCTGCAGGAATATTAATGCTTTCAAGTGCTGTACAGCCATAGAATGCACTACCCTGAATTAATGTAACACTATCAGGAAGAATAACAGAAGTGATTAATGGACAGGAGTGGAATGCACTACCCTCGATTGTTTTTATACCATTAGGCACGGTAACAACACCGTTTTCAATTAAACCATCTACCTGCTTAAGCTTTGTACAGTTTTGGAATGCTTGCGCGCCAATGTTTGTAACTACACCAAAGCCTTGTCCTGGACACACAATTGTTTCAAGGTTTTTGCAGTTGTAGAATGAATAAGATGTTCCGGCACTTTCAAGCTCACCAAGGAATGTAATTTTTGTTATATTTGGACATTCTCTAAATGTTTCTTGACCAAAAGAGGTAAAGGTAGCAGGGAAAATAGCTTCCGTTGCCGCGATTGTTCTAAGTGAGTTTGTAGCTGTGCTAACAAGCTTTGTGTTTCTGAAGTCAAGAACCTTACCTTCATAAAGCTTTGAACAGCTATTAAAGGCTTGTTGACCAATATCTTTTAGTTCAGTCAACTCATTAAAGTTAACATACTTTAGATTATTACAACCATTAAAGGATGTTTGACCAATGCTTGTGGTACCTGTATGTAGGTATAGATATTCAAGGTTGGTGCAGTTTTCCATAGATTTATATGGGAATGTTACAGCATTACCCTCGCGTCCTTTGCCAACGCTTGTGATTTTAGCATCACGCATGTTGAGAACAACAACAGCGCTCTTTGCATATTCAACACCATTCAAGGTAACTGTTAGATCGTTGAACTCATAGGCGTTACCACCTGTGCTAATAAAATCAACGCGTGTTGATGGTGGGTTTGCTGTGTCGAAAAATGCAGCACTAACGTGTGCATATGTTCTTGTGCCGTCCTCGGCAGTTGATGTAACAATCCAAACAAGTGGATTGCCGTCCAAATCATAAAGCGGACACACTGTTCCGTCAGCAAGTGTAACCTTTTCGCCATCGTAATTTGGCTCAGCTGCACTTACGCTAATTGCAAATAAGCATGCAAGAACTGCTACTATTGCAATTACAAGAAATAGTTTCTTTTTCATAATTTTCTCCTTTTTACGCTTTCGCGTTTTTATGATATTCTATATTATCATATAAATGGGAAACTGTCAAGATGAACAAAAAAAGAAAAATGGACCATTTTTGTGAATGTTGCACAAAAAGGTGCTTTTTTTCCTTTCGAAGTTCCTGTTTTTGGTGTTTGTTTAATTGTTCTTTTTTGTATAAAATATACAATTTTAGTATAAATGTTAATTTTTTGTAAATTTACACAAAGAGATTCTATCGCTACGCTCCAGAATGACAAAATTAGGCTTTTTGAGATTTCTCCACTTCGGTCGAATGATATAGAGGACAAAAAAAGAACCGCGGTTGCGGTTCTTTTCAATGTTATCAGAGCGCCTTGATTGCTTCTTCAATACCAGATTTTTGTGCCTCGTATTTAGCTAACTTTTCCTTTTCGCCATTCACAACCTTTTCAGGTGCTTTTGATGTGAATTCCGGATTTGATAGCTTCTTAACAAGACGGTCTATTTCGCCTTGAACCTTTGCAAGCTCGCCATTTAGACGTGCTTTTTCCTTTTCGGTATCAATCATTTCAGCCATTGGAATGTAGATTGTTGCTGATGGAGTGATGATTTGAACTGCACCCTCGCTATCGTATTCGCTAACAAATTCAACCTCGGAGGCTGATGCTAGCTTTTCAAAGAAGCTTGCAGTTGAAGCGTTAAACGACCCACTATACTTAGTTGAGATAAAGATTTTCGCCTTTCTTGATGGTGGCACGTTCATTTCGTTTCTGCGAGCACGGATTTCACGAATTGCTTCAATCACACGAGCCATATTTTCTTCATCGTCTAAGAAATTGTACTCAGGATTTACCTCAGGGTACTTTGTAATCATAATGCTATCAGCACTTTCAAAGTGAGGTAATGACTGATAAATCTCCTCTGTGATAAATGGCATAAATGGATGTAGAAGCTTTAAGATGTTTTCAAGTACGTAAACAATAACGTTTTGTGAAACCTTGTTTTGTGCGCTTTCCTTGTTTGAAAGGGTTGTCTTTGAAAGCTCAATATACCAGTCGCAGAATACGTCCCAAATAAAGTCGTAAATCTCGCCAAGGGCAATGCCAAGCTCGTAAGAGTCGAGTGATGCACGAACACGCTCAGTTAACTTATTAAGGCGAGAAAGCACCCATTTGTCTTGGAGCGCTAATTCATCAACCTTTGGCATTTCAACCTTTTCAATATCGAGGTTCATCATAACGAAGCGCGCCGCATTCCAAAGCTTGTTTGCAAAGTTACGTGCGCTTTCGATTTTTTCATCGCTAAAGCGCATATCGTTTCCTGGAGAGTTACCAGTTGCCAAAGCAAAGCGAAGTGCGTCAGCACCGTATTTTTCGATAATCAGAAGTGGGTCAATACCGTTGCCGAGAGATTTTGACATCTTTCTGCCCTGTGCATCGCGCACAAGACCGTGAATTAAAACGGTATCAAATGGCTTTTCTCCCATATACTCAAGTCCACTAAAAATCATACGGGATACCCAGAATGTGATAATATCGTAGCCGGTAACGAGAGTGTTTGTTGGGTAGAAATATTTTAAGTCCTCAGTTTCGTTTGGCCAACCGAGAGTTGAGAAAGGCCAAAGGGCTGAAGAAAACCAAGTATCAAGTGTGTCTGGGTCTTGGCGCATTTGTTTGCCGCATTTTGGGCAAATCGCCTTATTTTCCTTTGTAACTACAATTTCGTCACAGTCGTCGCAGTAGAATGCCGGAATTCTATGTCCCCACCAGAGCTGACGGGAGATACACCAGTCACGGATGTTTTCCATCCAGTAGAAGTAGTTCTTTTCGAAGCGTTCGGGAACGAATTTGATTTCCTTTTCCTTTACTGCCTTGATAGCTGGCTTTGCTAGGTCCTCCATTTTTACAAACCATTGGAGTGAAACGCGTGGCTCAACGGTTGTGCCACAGCGATAGCAAGTGCCAACATTGTGTGAGTAGTCCTCTACCTTTATTAGGTAGCCCTGCTCGTCAAGATCCTTGACAATGGCTTTTCTTGCCTCGTAGCGGTCCATTCCTGCATATGCCGGGTAGTCGTCAACTATCTTAGCATCAGGAGTCATAACATTGATAATTGGAAGGTTATGGCGCTTACCAACCTCAAAGTCATTAGGGTCGTGCGCTGGGGTAATTTTAACAACGCCAGTACCGAAGTCCATCTCGACATACTCGTCAGCGACAACTGGAATTTCGCGATTTACGAGTGGAATAATCAAGGTTTTGCCTATCATATCCTTGTAGCGCTCATCGTTAGGGTTAACTGCAACGGCAGTATCACCTAGCATAGTTTCTGGACGGGTGGTAGCAAACTCAAGGTAGCCTGAGCCGTCCTTGAATGGATATTTGATGTGCCAAAAATGTCCTGCTTGGTCCTCGTATTCAACCTCTGCGTCGGAAATTGAGGTTAAGCAGTGTGGGCACCAGTTGATAATTCTCTCGCCACGATAAATAAGTCCCTTGTTGTAAAGGCGAACAAACACCTCTTTAACAGCCTCGGAGCAGCCCTCGTCTAAAGTGAAGCGCTCACGGCTCCAGTCACAGGATGAGCCGAGCTTTTTGAGCTGGGAAATAATGCGTCCACCGTATTGCTCCTTCCAAACCCACGCGCGTTCAAGGAAGCCTTCACGACCGATATCGTCCTTAGTAATACCTTCCTTGCGCATAGCCTCAACAATTTTCGCTTCAGTTGCGATTGAGGCGTGGTCAGTGCCTGGGAGCCAAAGGGTTGAGTAGCCATTCATTCTCTTATAACGAATAAGAATATCTTGAAGGGTGTTGTCAAGGGCGTGACCCATATGGAGCTGACCTGTGATATTTGGTGGTGGAATAACAATTGTGTAGCTTGGCTTTGTCTTGTCAATTATTGGTGTGAAATACTTATTGTCGCACCAGTTTTTGTAAATACGCTCCTCAAATTCTTGTGGGGCGTAGGTTTTTGCGAGTTCCTTCATTCTTTTATCTCCTTACTATTAAACATTATCAAGAGGCTTTAGGGTGAGATGAGAAGGCGCGAATGCGTACACGTCGGCGTACTTTGTACGGTAGAGTAGCAGTCGCGACTAAAAAGGCATATGATATTTTGCGTGCAAAATATCCACCTTAAAAGTTCAAAAAGTAAAAACCCATAATCTTCATTTTGTAATTTATGCCTTTGTTCTCGCTCGCCATCAAGTCTCGAAAATGAAAAAAGTCCTGATGTGAAAATCACATCAGGACGCATAAGCGCGGTACCACCTGAATTTGCACGTAAGTGCACACTCAAACCCTTAACGCGGGAAACGTCGACAGCTACGCAGAAAATCCTTCACCGCCACCACTCGAAAGCTACCTTCACGCCACTTGCCTGCCGATTTTCCACCATCACGGCTCTCTATTAGGTCGAAAATGAGCGCTACTCCTCTTTGTCATTGTGTTTTACGCGTATATTCTAACATATAATTTATTGGTTGTCAACTATTTTAAATTTTTTTCAAAAAAGTATTGCAAAATAAAAAAACCTATGTTATAATACATAAGCATTTGACAAACGGCCCGTTGGTCAAGCGGCTAAGACACGGCCCTCTCAAGGCTGAAACATGGGTTCGATTCCCGTACGGGTCACCAAAAAGAAAAAACAGGTACTTTATGTGCCTGTTTTTTATTTTTGACAATCCTTACGGATTGCGTACACACTCCAAGCTTGCTTGGATTGGGGACGCATTGTATGCCCTTTCGTTTCGTGTCGAAACATTTAAAGAAAGGGCATCTTCCCGTACAAATTTTTGATAGCCTTGCTTAGCAAAAATTTGCTTGTTCGCACTCGCTTAATTAAGGAATTGGGTTCGCATTTTCGGCTAAAGCCGACGGGAGCTCGCTCACAAGAGGCTAGACGAAAATAGCTCGCTTGCGAGCCTTCCCGCTTGCTTTTGCCATGCAAAAGTACGGGGCGCCAAAAATTTTTTACAATCCCTCCGTCTGCTTTGCAGACACCTCCCTTTGCACAAAGGAGGCTTACACATCTTCCCGTACAAATTTTTGATAGCCTTGCTTGGCAAAAATTTGCTTGTTCATACTAATCCGTTTTAAGTTGATTTTTTACTCTATTTATCATTCTTTGAACATCTGAATTAGCATTAGTTATCTTTAAATTTTTTTCAGGATTTCTACTCTGCCATACAACAAACAGTTCATGGCAAAACGCTTGGCCTACTTCTTCCACATTTTCAAAATCCAATTCAATTTCTTCAAACTTTAATACAAGCTCTCCTAATCTTCTTGCCTCTGAGCGCGACACGGGATTTCCATTTGAAAACACATGTGCTATCGGTATTTGGGTTTTTATAAAATCACCATCCAAATTAGAAAATTGATCGAAAATTTCTTTAGTAGTTTTTTTGCTCGAATTGTGTAACAACATAGATACAAATGTTCCTGTTTTAATGCTCAGCGTGTCTATTCTGAAATTCAAATCCTTAAAGCTATCTCTCGAAAAAGTAACCTCATCAGAATATATCATAAATCTATCCATTAAATGTGATGTGAAAAATATTCCTTCGCCAGAATGCAAATGCTTTGCAGTAGTAAATTTACCAGATAACAAAAGCGTTGCGCATTCATCATAAGATAATGTTTCATTTTTTTCTTCCAACATATAATTCTGTATATTTTTGAATATTCCTATGCCATCATCACAAATCAAAATCAATGTATTGATAGAATTAGTTTCCACAAGAACTTCTATTGTTTTTGCTAAAGAATGTTCTATCGCATTGTTCATCATCTCCGTAAAGC
>JAZNFR010000315.1:0-9127 GCA_045576055.1 Eubacteriales bacterium | reverse complement strand
AAAGAACGGGGATAGAAATGAACGAAAAAAAGATCATTGAGCCAAAGGGTGAAACGATAGCTACCGGCGAAGAAAACGTTCAAAAGAAGATTGTGCAGCTAAAAAATGTTGCCAAATCCTTTGATGGCGAGATTATTCTCGACCATATTAATTTAGATGTGCACGAGAAGGAGTTTATGACGCTTCTTGGTCCATCAGGTTGTGGTAAAACTACAACACTTCGTATAATTGCGGGCTTTGTTACACCGGATACGGGCGACGTGCTCTTCGAGGATGCAAGAATAAATGATTTGCCTCCACATAAGCGCCACGTAAATACCGTATTCCAAAAGTATGCGTTGTTTCCGCATCTCAATGTTTATGAAAACATTGCTTTCGCTCTTCGATTGAAGAAGGTTTCAGAGGAAGAAATATATGAGCGCGTAGAGGAAATGCTTGCTATGGTTAACCTACGCGGATTTGAAAAAAAGGATGTTAATTTGTTGTCGGGTGGTCAGCAACAACGTGTTGCTATTGCACGTGCTCTTATTAATAAGCCTAAGGTTCTTTTGCTTGATGAGCCACTAGGAGCGCTTGACCTAAAGCTCCGTAAGGACATGCAGAATGAGCTTAAAAATATTCAAAGAAAAACAGGAATTACGTTTGTATATGTTACTCACGACCAGGAGGAAGCTCTTTCTATGTCTGATACCGTTGTCGTTATGGCGGATGGTAAAATTCAGCAAATAGGAACTCCAACTGATATCTATAACGAGCCAGAAAACGCTTTTGTTGCTGACTTTATCGGCGAGAGTAACATCATTGATGGCGTAATGCTTGATGATTATAAAGTAAGATTTTCAGGACACGAGTTTGTGTGTCTTGATAAGGGCTTTGACAAAAATGAATCCGTCGATGTTGTCGTAAGACCTGAGGACGTTGACGTTGTTCCACTTGAAAAGGGAATGCTAACAGGTGTTGTTACATCCGTAACATTTAAGGGCGTTCACTACGAAATTATCGTTAGCATCAAGGACTTTAAGTGGATGATTCAATCAACTGACTATGTTGAGGTTGGACAAAACATCGGTGTTTATGTTGAGCCTGATGCAATACATATCATGAAAAAATCCGAATATTCAAATATGTTCGGTGACTACTCATCATTTAGTGACGAGCTTGAGCACTTGTCCGACACAAATGAGGAGGAAGAGTAAAGAAAATGACAAAAAAGAATATACTCAAGCAAGCAGCGGCGTATCCGCATATTGTATGGGCAATCATATTTATAGTTGCTCCGCTTTTGTTTGTAGCATATTATGCATTTACTGACAAGGAGGGAATGTTTACATTCGCTAACATAGGTCAGCTTGCACAAGCGACATATTTAGAGGTGTTTTTACGTTCTGTTTGCTTTGCCTTTTTGGCAACAGTTATTTGCTTTGTAATTGCATATCCCGTAGCATATTTTATATCAAGGACAAGTCCTTCGACTCAAAAGATTCTTGTTATGCTCGTTATGCTTCCTCAATGGCTCAATTTCCTTATAAGAACATATTCTTGGATGGCAATTCTTGAGGACACGGGAATAATTAACA
Organism: Eubacteriales bacterium; assembly: GCA_045576055.1. Classification (GTDB taxonomy): domain Bacteria; phylum Bacillota; class Clostridia; order Oscillospirales; family CAG-272; genus RGIG2000. Next base: position 7,550 of record JAZNFR010000315.1, on the reverse strand, counting down.
ACATACTAGGGGTTTTCGGATGGGAGCTTCATATGATTAACACTCCTGGCGCTGTAATACTCGGTATGGTTTATAACTTCTTGCCATATATGATAATACCAATTCATTCGGCAATGACTAAAATAGATCCACGTGTTTTAGAAGCGGCATCTGACCTTGGATGTAGCCCATTAAGGGTTGTAACAAAGGTTGTTTTCCCACTTAGTCTTTCTGGTGTTATTTCTGGTATTACTATGGTGTTTGTTCCGTCAATCAGTACATTCTATATTTCACAAAAGCTTGGTGGCGGTAACTTTGACCTTATTGGTGACTCTATTGAGCGTCAATTCCAAACTCAATATGATTATAATATGGGCGCGGCGATGTCGTTTGTGCTTATGCTTCTAATTATTGCTAGTATGGCTATAATGAACAAATACTCTGACGAAGACGGAGGAGTGCTTGTATGACGAAGAAAAGAATGAATTGGCGCACCCTGTGTATAATTTTGACATTTGTTTTCCTTTATATGCCTATTGGTGTTTTGATATTTTTTTCATTCAACAAGGCAGATTCAACGGCGGTATTTGACGGCTTTTCTCTCCGCTGGTATAAGGAACTTTTTACAGATACAGCAACATTGAATGCACTTAAAAACACTCTTGTTTTAGCTGTGCTTTCATCTGTAATATCAACAATTATTGGAACGGCTGCTGCATACGGCATTTCTAAAATGCGTAATAAATATGTAAAGAGCCTAACAATGACTACAACTCAAATCCCTATGATAAACCCAGAAATTGTTACGGGTATATCAATGATGCTTCTTTTTGTATTCGTTGCAAAAATTATAAACTCAACATCATTAACGGGATTTTGGACTGTTTTAATAGCGCACATTACGTTTAATTTACCATACGTAATACTTTTGGTTCTTCCAAAGTTTAAGGAAATGGATAAGAGCTTACCAGAAGCCGCACTAGACCTTGGATGCACACCGATTCAATCGTTTTTTAAGGTCGAATTGCCTGCAATTATGCCTGGTATTGTTGCTGGCTTCATAATGGCGTTTACCCTTTCAATTGACGATTTTGTTATCAGCTATTTTACAACTGGTAGTGGATTTGAAACATTACCAATTCGAATTTATTCAATGACTAAAAAGCGCGTTACTCCAGATATGTACGCACTTTCCACACTTATTTTTGTTACCATTCTTGTTCTTTTGCTTGTTTCCAATATGGCATCTGGAAAAAACAAGATAGAGCTTTCTAAAAAAGCAAAAAAGGTATTCAAAATTATCGGTGGCTCAGCTTTTGGCCTAATCGGTATTACTACTGTAATATTACTATGCATTTCCGCAACAACCGAGGTTAAAAAGGTTAATGTTTACAACTGGGGTGAATATATTTCCGATGGTGGAGATGACACGCTTGATGTAAATGCAGAATTTGAGGAATGGGCAGAAGCTTACTACAAGGAAAAATACCCGAACAAAAAAATCAAGGTTCAGGTTAACTATACCACCTATGCAAGCAATGAAGACTTGTATGCCAAAATTGCAAATGGCGCTGGTGGATATGATATTATAGTTCCATCTGATTATATGCTTGAAAAAATGCATAAGGAAGGACTACTTCAGCCGCTTGATTTGTCTCAAATTCCTAATGCTAAGTTTGTTGATTTGCAATTTGAAAATATGTTTGTTTATGAAAAAACAACATATGAGGATGACAAGGAAAAAATAGAAATTCCAGAGGGCAACTATGGAATTGCTTATACTTATGGTATAGTTGGTATCGTTTATAATGCATCTGCTATTACTGAGGATGCTGCACCAAATGCATATAAGCGAATTGAGAGTGGAGAAGCCGGTTGGGAATTGCTTTTCGGCGAACCAATTCTTGGTGAAAATGGTGAATATCAGTATAACGCAGACGGCAAAATGATAGTTGATACCACATATTTAGAGGAGCTTAAGGGGCAAATTCTTCAATTCAACAACCCTCGTGATGCCTTTGGCGCAGCTATGTACTATCTTGATATAGACGTAAATAATCCATCTGAAGAGGATTGGAAAGCAGTATATGGCCTTTTGGCAACTCAAAAGGATTATGTACAGGGCTACGTTATGGACGAAATCTATAACAAGATGGAAAAGGGCGAGGCTTGGATTGCAGCCTATTATGCAGGTGACTGCCTTGCTATGATGGGCGAGTCTGCTGACGATGTTGAGCTCGGCTTCTACTATCCAAAAAATAAGAATGGTGAGCCACAAACTAACGTTTTTGCAGACGCAATGTGTATTCCTAGAAGCGCAAATGAAGAGAATTTAGAGCTCGCATATATGTATATAAACTATATGATAGAGCCTGAAATCGCTTATGCGAACGCTGAATATATCTATTACGGTTGCCCATATGACTATACGGACGTTTTTGATTATTTCTCATATGATGATAATGGCAAAATAATCACAAACGAAGATGGAACACCAAAGATAGATGTTGAAAGATATGAGAATAATCTAGAATGTGTAGCCGCATACAAGGAAAACTTAGGCGAGGACTATGATGTAATTTACGACAATGACTTTGGCTTCGGTATGGAAAACTCCACTAAGCTAATGGAAATGTTTAATAAATTTGCATACAAGGATTTAACTAACAACTATATCGTAGTAAATAGCAAGTCGGTTTCTAATCTCGATATGCTTAATAGCAATTGGGAGCAGCTCAAGGTTACATCGACCTCAATGGTTGGCGTATACGTTGTATGCTTGGTGATAGCTCTTCTGCTTGTTGCTTTTGTTGTATATTCTCAAATTACAAAGAGAAAGCGCAGAAAGCTATATTGGGCTCAAACTCCAACACCTAAGTCAAAGCCTAGGGAGGAGATAGACCCAGACATTTCGGCTACTGCAATTGTTGCAATAGCAAAAGCGAAAAAGCGGGACAAAACCGACGAAAAATAGACACGTCTCCCACAAAAAACAATATAAAAAAGCCACGGGTTTTCCGTGGCTTTTTATTATTCATTTGATTCTGTTGCTTTCTTTAAATCCTTGCGCCTTTTCTTTTCCTCGTTGTCTATAAGGTCGGGGTGAAATCCGTCTACCTCTCCACGTTGAATCGCACCCATTATTCTATGATAAAGACCACGATGCTCGTTGTCGAAGACTTCAAGGTATTCTTTCATTTTTGCGCGTTCGGTATTGCCATCAGCTGGGCATTTAGCTTCAACTATTGGCAATTCATCTCTTTTTGCGAAAGCCTTAATTTCTTTTTCTGGGGTATATATTAGAGGTCTTATCATTGTTAAATCCTTTCGGGAAAGGTATGTAACTGGTCTGAATGCACCAATTCTGCCCTCGAAAAAGAGATTTAGCATAAAGGTTTCAACAACGTCGTCATAGTGGTGACCAAGTGCTAATTTGTTGCATCCTAGCTCCTTACATGCATCGTGCAAAGCACCACGCCTCATTCTTGAGCAAAGTGAGCAAGGGCTTTTTTCCTCTCTGACCTCGAAAATTATTTCGTATATTTGTGTTTTTATAATGTGATATTCAATCTGCAAATCGCGACACAGGTCCGCAATTTTTGAATAATCCATATTAGGTAGTCCCATATCAATGGTTAAGGCAACAACCTCATACTCTATACCTAAAACACGCTTTAATTTTGCAAGTGCACAGAGCAGAGCAAGAGAATCCTTGCCACCAGAAACACCAATGGCAATTTTGTCACCCTTTTCAATCATTGAGTATTCCTCAACCGCCTTGCGTGCGTGACTTAAAATCCTTTCAATGCTTTTGAATTCTTTCATTTGAACCTCTTTTTGAAATATGCATACTATGTTATAAATTAAACAATGGGGGAATTTTATGGCTATAAAAATTTACATAGACCAAGGACATAATCCGTCAGCACCGAATACAGGAGCGGAGGGAAACGGACTCCGTGAGCAAGACATAACTTATCAGGTTGGGCAAAGACTAGCAGAGCTATTGCGACAAAATGGAAACTTTGATGTGCGACTCTCGCGTCCTACACCAACAACACAGCTAGGCACATCAAATGCTTCGAGTCTACGAGTGCGTGTGGAAGAGGCAAACTCTTGGGGCGCTGACTATTTTGTTAGCATTCACACAAATGCATCAGGCCAAGCAACAGCTAATGGTACAGAGGTGTTAGTTTATACCGAGCCGTCGCGTGCCTCCAATTTAGCCGAGGATATTTTAGAAAATCTAACTAACATAACAGGCTTAGCCTCGCGAGGAATCAAGGAACGCCCAGGTCTTTATGTCCTAAGAAAAACCAATATGCCGGCAGTTCTTGTTGAGCTTGGCTTTATAACAAATCGCGCCGACGCCATAAGAATGCGCGATAATCCTGGGCTTTTTGCCCAAGGCATTTATCAGGGCATACTGGAATATTTAAATCTCTAACAAAATCATTTTAGCATAAGTTATGATTAAATTCAACATTAAAATTGATGATTCGAATATGAAAAAATATGTATAACTACTAGAAAAGTACAAACAATAAAAAAGCAACGATAACTAAAAAAGGAGAAATTTATGAAAGCAACAGGAATAGTCAGAAGAATTGACGATCTTGGCAGAGTAGTTATACCAAAAGAAATAAGAAGAACAATGAGAATTCGCGAGGGCGACCCACTTGAAATATATACAGACAGAGAAGGCGAGGTAATATTTAAAAAGTATTCCCCAATTGGTGAGCTTGCGAATTTTGCCGCGCAATATGTAGATACCTTGCATAAAATTTGCTCAATGTCAGTGATAGTGACAGACCGTGATGTCGTAATTTCACACGCAGGAGTGTCTAAAAAAGAGTATTCCGATAAGAAGTTAACCGAGGATTATGAACAAATCATGGACACAAGAAATATGTATGTTTTCAAGGAAAATACTGAGAAAATTACAATGTGTGATGGTGCTAGTGGATATGTAAAATATGCTATGCCAATTATTTCAGATGGTGATGTTGTTGGCTCAGTAGCTTGTATAACAACAGAGGATAGAACAGTAGTTGACATCCATTCAACCGAGGCAAAGCTAATTCAAACAGCAGCCTCATTCCTCGGTAGACAATTTGAAGGATAAATAAAAATCCACTCAAAAAGAGTGGATTTTTTGTTTTATATTTCTTTGTAAACATCTTTAAGCGCTGGATAAAGCTTTTTGAAAACATTGTATTTTTTCTTGTAAGCTTCTGTAAGCTCTGGTGTAGGATAGGTTGTGTCCTTGATTTTAACAAGCTTTTTTGTTGCTTCTTCAACTGATTGGTATTCGCCATCAGCAACCATGGCTAAAATAGCGCCACCATATGCAGGCCCCTCTTCAATTAGAGGTCTTATAACAGGAATACCGAGCACGTTTGCCAAAATTTCACGCCAAACCTTGCTCTTAGCTCCACCCCCGCAAACCTTTGTGGCTTCAATCTTTACACCGCTATTACGAGCTAGTTCAATCGAATCGCATAGAGCGTAAGCAACACCCTCAAGCACGGAAAGAGTCATTTCCTTACGTGTGGTGCTTGGACGCATACCGATAAAAGCACCCTTTGCCGAAACATCATTGTGCGGAGTTCTTTCGCCCATTAAATATGGCAAGAAATATACATCATTTTTGCCAAGTAGCTCACAAAGTCCATCCTCCTCAGCTCTAAAATCACAAGAACCAAGAATCTCTTCCACCCACCATTTGTTACATGATGCAGCAGATAGAATACAGCCCATCAAATGGTATTTCCCATTTGCGTGGCAGAAGTTGTGAAGTGCTCCACATTCGTTTTTAACAAATGTGTCTTGCGAAATAAACACAGTGCCACTAGTGCCGAGAGAAACGTTGCAATCGCCACTATTTGAAATACCAGTTCCAATAGCAGCACCAGCATTGTCGCCTGCACCAATAGCTATTGTAATTTCACCTAAGCCTAATTTTTTAGCAAGCTCTGGCAAAAGAGTACCGATTTTCTCGTATGATTCAAAAAGAGTAGGGAGAGTGTCGATATTTACTGAGCAAATATCACACATTTTTTCTGACCAGCATTTGTTTTTCACATCTAAAAGAAGCATACCACTAGCATCTGAATAGTCAGTTGCAAATACACCACTTAGCTTATATGCTAAGTAATCCTTTGGTAGCATTATCTTCTTTATGCGCACAAAATTTTCTGGCTCGTTTTCCTTAACCCAAAGGATTTTAGGAGCAGTAAAGCCTGCAAAAGCAATATTTGCAGTATATTCCATCAGCTTATCTTGTCCAATTACCTCGTTAAGATAAGCAGTTTCCTTTGCAGTTCTTCCGTCATTCCACAAAATTGCAGGGCGAATAACCTCATCGTTTTCGTCAAGAATTACAAGTCCGTGCATTTGTCCACCAAAGGAAATACCCTTTACTGTGTCCTTATCAACTCCGTCGAGTAACTCGCCAAGACCATCAATAGTGGCGTTATACCAATCAGTAGGGTTTTGCTCACTCCAACCGCTTTGTGGGTAGGAAATAGGGTATTCACGGCTGACGGTTTTTATAATTTGTCCCTCAGTATCAACTAAGAGTATTTTGAGAGAGGACGTACCTAAATCAATTCCAATATACTTTTTCATATAATCAACCAAAAAGAACGCTATTTATAATGCTCTCAAGCATTTCTTGTCTACCACTACCAGGCAAGGATGCATTTCCAAGCTTTTCAGCGTAAGCAGCTAATTCCTCAAGAGAGGTCTTATCGGAAAGAATCTTTTGACCGATTTCTGTGTTGTAGTAGCTTGAATATCTTTCCTTCTTAAACTCGTCAAGTCTGCCATCCTCGATAAGCTCAGCAGCCTTAATAAGACCAAGGGCAAATGTGTCCATGCCGAGAATAAAGCCGATAAACATATCCTCATATGTGTAAGAAGGACGACGATTTTTAGCATCAAAGTTAAAGCCACCTGTAAGTCCGCCGGCATTTAGTACCTCAAGCATACACATAGTAGCTGTATAAACATCAAATGGGAACTCGTCAGTGTCCCAGCCAAGGAGATAGTCACCTTGGTTAGCGTCAATTGAGCCGAGCATACCGTTGATTGCACTGATTCTCAAATCGTGCTCAAAGGTATGACCTGCTAAGGTAGCGTGGTTAGCTTCGATATTCATCTTGAAATCCTTGTCAAGACCGTGAGCCTTCAAAAATCCAATAGCAGTAGCTGCATCAAAATCGTATTGGTGCTTCATTGGTTCCTTTGGCTTAGGCTCAATGTAGAAGTCACCTGTAAAGCCAATTGAACGACCATATTCAACAGCCATCTTCATAAGTCTTGCTATGTTGTCCTGCTCAAACTTAACATCTGTGTTAAGAAGTGTTTCATAGCCCTCACGGCCACCCCAGAATACATATCCACGGCCACCAAGCTTAACAGTAATATCAAGCGCCTTTTTAACCTGCGCGCAAGCAAATGCAAATACCTCAGCGCTGTTTGAAGAGCCGGCACCATTGCAGAAGCGTGGGTTAGAGAACATATTTGCAGTGCCCCAAAGACACTTAATGCCTGTTTGGTTCATTTTT
>JAZNFR010000314.1:0-7052 GCA_045576055.1 Eubacteriales bacterium | reverse complement strand
CAAAGGAGGCACGCGAGGCTCTAAATCTTGTAGAGAGCTTGTTAAACAAATAATTAAAAGGCACGGAAATCCGTGCCTTTTTATTTAAAAAATTCATCTTTTTCCCAGTTAAGTGGGTTTTCATAAATATATTTTGAGATTTCCTTATAGTCCTCTTTGTTTCTTATCACATGGTCGTAGAAGGAGCGCTGAAACAGCTTTCCTTTAAAGCCGAGCTTTCTTGAAGCACGAGCACACCTTGATTTGAACGAGCAAACAACATCAGATATTGTAGGGGAGGGGCTTGCTCCTCCCGTATTTTCGTGTAAAATAAGAACCATATGTATATGGTTTGGCATTATAACAAATGAATCTATTTTTACGTTTGAATATTGAGCTTCAAGAGACAATATTTGTTCTTTTGCAATTTCACCATATGCTGATAATTGTGCTTCGGGAGGAGCAAGCCCCTCCCCTACAATGGTGGATAAAAATACTCTTCTGCCTTCTGTACAAATTGTAACAAAATAGCCCCTTGGCAAGCTATAATCAAAATCCTTTAATCTGGTCGGCTTTCTTTTGGGTAGATTTGTGGTTTGCATTATATCACCTCTTTTAAAATTGTATCATGAAAGCAACACAAAATCAAGAAAAGGGTTAAAAAGCAATAAAACTATAAGAAAATTTTACATTTAATATATAATATACCCTTTACTTTTTAGGTAAATTATGCTAAAATAATGTAAAATGGGTTAGAATGGGGTTTTAGGCAAACACATCTTAATCCAAAGAGCAAAAAAGGAGTGAAAAAATGGGCAATTCAATGTTTTTATTTGCAGCTGAGGGCGAAATTCACTGGGCAATCGTATGCCTAATAGGTGTTGCGGTTGTATTTATTGGTCTTGCTTGCATTATTGGTCTTGTTGAGCTTATGACTTTAGTTTGCAACAAGATTCTCGAAAAGGGCGACCAAAAATCAAGCCAAAAAGCGTCAGCTCCTGCACCGAGCGCACCTGTGCCAAGCGGTGTGATTGAAAACCGTGGAGAAATTTTGGCAGCAGTTTGCGCTGCAGTTGCAGAGGAAGAGGGTACGGACATTTCCGCTATCCGCGTTATCTCATTTAAAAAGTTATAATTTGAAAGGAAATATATAGAAATGAAAGCATACAAGGTTAATGTTAACGGAAATGTTTATGAAATCACTTTAGAGGTAATTGATAAGGCCGATATTAAGGCTCCAGCAGCTGCTCCTGCTCCTGCACCAGCGGCAGCACCAGCTCCTGCCGGCGCACAAACAATTTCAGCTCCAATGCCTGGTACAATTTTGAAGGTTAATGTTTCAAATGGTCAAGCTGTAAAGAAGGGTGATGTTCTCATGATTCTTGAGGCTATGAAGATGGAAAACGAAATTTTAGCTCCAAACGACGGTACAGTTTCTTCAGTTGGCGTTGCACAAGGTGCAAGCGTTGAGGCTGGAACAGTTCTTTGCTCACTCAACTAATTTAGGAGGCAACTCTAAATGGAAAAGGTACTTAATGCGTGTCTCAACTTTTTAAAGAGCACGGGTGTAGGTCAAGCTATCACAAATGGCGAATGGAAATGGATGATAATGATTCTTATCGCTTGTGTGCTTTGCTACCTTGCTATTGTTAAAAAATTTGAGCCGTTACTTCTTTTGCCTATTGCAATAGGTATGCTACTCACGAACCTGCCAGGCGCTGGCATCTTCCACGAGGAGCTGTTTGCTGGTGGACACATCCACTGGTCAATGTTTATGCAAGAGGGCTTTACTGCGGGCTTAATCGATATACTTTATCTCGGCGTTAAGCTCGGTATTTATCCTTGCTTAATCTTTATCGGTGTCGGCGCAATGACCGACTTTGGTCCACTTATCGCAAATCCAAAGAGCTTGCTCCTTGGCGCTGCTGCTCAAGTTGGTATTTTTGCTACATTTGCTGCGGCTATTGCATTCTTTGACCCGGCAGAAGCGGCTTCAATCGGTATTATCGGTGGCGCAGACGGCCCAACGGCTATCTTTGTTACATCTAAGCTAGCTCCACACCTTCTTGGCCCTATCGCAGTAGCAGCTTACTCGTATATGGCGCTGGTTCCTGTAATTCAGCCACCTATTATGAAGCTACTTACAACCAAAAAGGAAAGAGCCATCAGAATGGATTCACTCCGTCCGGTTTCAAAGAAGGCAAAAATTATATTCCCAATTGTAATTATAGTGTTCGTTGCACTCTTAGTTCCTGATGCAGTTGCACTTGTTGGTTGCTTGATGTTTGGTAACCTACTACGCGAATGTGGTGTTGCTGAGCGTCTATCTAAGACTGTTCAAAACGAGCTTATGAATATAGTAACAATTTTCCTAGGAATTTCAGTTGGTGCAACCGCAACAGCAGCAACCTTCCTCTCACTAAAGACAATCCTTATTATTGTAATGGGTGTTATCGCATTTGGTGTTGCGACAGCAAGTGGCGTTCTCATTGCAAAGCTAATGAACCTATTCTTACCAAAGGGCAAGAAAATCAACCCACTTATTGGTTCAGCAGGCGTTTCTGCAGTTCCAATGGCGGCGCGTGTTTCACAAAAGGTTGGACAAGAGGCAGATCCTGGCAACTTCCTCCTTATGCACGCAATGGGTCCAAACGTTGCAGGCGTTATCGGCTCTGCAATTGCGGCGGGTGTGCTTATTTCACTCGTAGGTTAATTTTAATAAATAATTGAGGTAGCCTGTGGCAAAACCACAGGCGCGCCTTGACGAAAGGTAATAAAATGGCTAAAAAAGTTTTAATTACAGATACAATATTGCGTGATGCACATCAATCTCAAGCTGCTACCAGAATGAGAATTGAGGATATGCTCCCAGCTTGTAAGGCGCTTGACGAGGCAGGCTACTGGTCCCTTGAGTGCTGGGGTGGAGCAACATTTGACTCATGTATGCGTTTTCTTGGTGAAGACCCATGGGAAAGATTACGTGCGCTTCGTCGCGCGATGCCAAATACAAGACTCCAAATGCTTCTTCGTGGTCAAAACCTTTTAGGCTACAAGCACTATGCTGACGACGTTGTTGAGGAGTTTGTTAAAAAATCAATCGAAAATGGTATTAACGTTGTTCGTATCTTTGACGCACTAAACGATGTTAGAAACATCGAGGCGGCAATGAAGGCAACAAAGAAATACGGTGGACACGTTGAGGCGGCTATTTCTTATACAGAAAGCCCAGTTCACAACCTTGAATACTTTGTTAAGCTCGCAAAGGAGCTTGAAAATAGAGGTGCTGACACCATCTGCGTTAAGGATATGGCTAACTTGCTTTTACCTTACGACGCATATGAATTGGTTAAGGCATTAAAGAAGGAAATCAAGGTTCCAATTCACCTTCACACCCACAATACAACTGGTACAGGTGATATGACATACCTAATGGCAATTCAAGCTGGTGTTGATATTATCGACACTGCCTTGTCCCCACTTGCAAATGGTACATCACAGCCATCAACTGAGGCTATGGTTGCTACCCTCCAAGGCACAGAGTACGATACAGGAATTGATTTAAATAAGCTTTCCGATGTTGCCGCACACTTCCGTGAGGTTGCAAAGAAGCTCAAGGAGCAAGGCTCACTTGACCCTAAGGTGTTAAATGTTGACCCGAACACACTTCTATACCAAGTACCAGGCGGAATGCTTTCAAACCTTATCTCACAATTAAAGCAAGCTAAGGCAGAGGATAAGTATTACGAGGTACTTGCCGAGGTTCCAAGAGTAAGAAAGGACTTCGGCTACCCACCACTTGTAACCCCTACTAGCCAAATTGTTGGTTCACAAGCTGTGCTTAATGTTCTTTCAGGTGAGCGCTATAAGATGGTAACCAAGGAATCAAAGGGACTTTTGAAGGGCGAATACGGCCGTGTTCCTGGCGAGGTTAACGAAGAGGTTAGAAAGAAGGCAATAGGCGACGATGAAATTATTGAGTGTCGTCCTGCTGACCTAATTGCTCCAGAGCTTGAAAAGTATAGAGAAGAGGCAAAGGACCTAGCAAAATGTGACGAGGATGTATTATCATACGCACTCTTCCCACAGGTTGCAACAAAGTTCCTTTCTGAAAGAAACAAGCCAAAGGCTGACCCTAACGCAGTTAGAGAGCTTTTTGTTGAAGACTTAGGTAACTAAAAAATAAAAGACACCCAAAAGGGTGTCTTTTTTATTTGTTTTCATCAAGCTCCTCTAAAAAAGCCTTATAAGAAAAGTCGCTGACCATATCAAAATCGGATTTTGAAAGGGAAACTGAGCCGATTCGCACACCATCCGGGGAGCAGGAGCGCTTTATGGCTCCTTTGTGCAAAGGGAGCTGTCAGCTTGCTGACTGAGGGATTGCTGAACCAACGAGTCAATGTGCCTACAAATTGCATTGAAGTTGTGCCAAATTTCGCGGTTTGGTATCCTTATAACTTGTATATTGTACTTTGAAAGCTCAATATCGCGAGTTGCATCGGCTTTTACATTTTCTTCTTCGCCGTGCTGCGAGCCGTCAAGCTCTATAACAAGCTTTGCTTTTGCACAGTAAAAATCTACAATGTACCCATTTATTATTTTTTGTCGAATAAATCTTACAGGATAGGTTCGTAAAAAATCATACCACAAGTGCTTTTCTTCGTCGGTCATGTTTTTGCGTAGTTCTTTTGCAAGAGGAACAATAAACTTGTTGTGACGACCACTCACTTCAATCCCTCCACCACAAGTGGTCCCCCTCCCTTTGCACAAGGGAGGCTGGAATCAAGCTCCTCTAAAAAAGCCTTATAAGAAAAGTCGCTGACCATATCAAAATCGGATTTTGAAAGGGAAACTGAGCCGATTCGCACACCATCTGGGGAGCAGGAGCGCTTAAACTGTTGGGTAAAGAATCTTTTTATAAAGACAGTTAGCCATTTATAAACTGTTTTTTCACTATATTTGCCATCAAAGGCATAAAGTGCAAGACGATATATTTTAGATGGAGCAAATTTTCTACCAACAAAATTATAGATAAAGAAATCGTGTAGCTCGTAAGGACCAACAATGTCCTCTGTCTTTTGCTCAATTTCTCCGTTTTCCTTAGCAGGTAAAAGCTCTGGGGAAACAGGTGTATCTAAAATATCTAATAGAATATTTTTAACATTTTCTTTAGCATTTTCGGCAAAATGCGCCACCACGTGTCTAATTAACGTCTTTGGAAGCGCTGAATTTACATTATACATTGACATATGGTCGCCGTTGTAGGTTGACCAGCCGAGTGCCACCTCGGAAAGATCTCCTGTACCGATAACGAGTGCGCCCAAGGAATTTGCCACATCCATTAAAATTTGCGTGCGTTCTCTCGCTTGCGCATTTTCATAAACAACATTGTGGGTTTCTTCGTCGTGGCCTATATCTTTAAAGTGAACTCGAGTTGCCTCGAAAATATCAATTTCTCTAAGGGTTACGCCGAGGGAGTGGCAAAGCTCGGTAGCATTTGATTTTGTACGATTAGTTGTGCCAAAGCAGGGCATAGTAATAGCAGTAATTTTGCTTCTTTCCCAGCCGAGATAGTCAGCACACTTTACACATACTAGAAGTGCAAGGGTAGAATCAAGCCCACCAGAAATGCCAAGCACCATACCGCTTGAATAGGATGCAGTCAGTCTTTTGGCAAGGGAGCGTGACTGCATAGTGAGAATTTTCTCACATCTTTTCGCTAATTCTTCCTTGCCCTTTGGAAAAAAAGGATGACTTGACACCTCGCGCGTTAAGACAGTTTTTGAAAGCTCAAATTTAAAGCTAACAGATGTTAAGGGAGATGTAAAATTGTATTTTTCAAGTCTTTTATTTGCTAAGTAATTTACATCAATTTCAGACACGCAGTCGGCTGTTTTTTCTTCAAAAGGCGCACTTTCTGCCAAAATTTCTCCGTTTTCCACAATTAAATTGTGGGCAGAGTATATGTTTTTTGAGGTTGATTCGGTTTCGCTTGGATTTGCAACAATATAAGCAGTTGCGGTTGCGTAGGTTTTAAAAACAAATGATGCGCGTCTTATTTCCTCGCTTGTAACAAGCTCGTATGAAGAGGATAGGTTAACTATAATTGTTGCGCCATTTTCTGAAAGGAAAAAGCCCTTAGGGGAAGGTGCAGATACGGAGTCGCCAACAACAACACCGATTGTTAGGTTAGGCATATTTGATGCAGAGAATAATACGTCTGTGCCAAAAGGATATTTTTCCCCATCAAGGGTAATATAGTCTTTTAAGAATGGCATTTTGCCGATCTTTGGAACAACACCTAAAATTTCACCAGATTTTATTGCAACAGCACAGGAATAAACTGTGCCCTTATATAATAGTGGCGCGCCAACAAAAGCCAAAATATCGCTGTTTTTAGTTGCAAACTTGATATTTGATAGCTCCTTCTCACAGGCGTTTAATAAAACATTGTTGCTTATCATATCGCCAGCTGTTACACCAGTTAAAGAAAGCTCAGGAAAAACAAGGATTTTAACACCCTCGCTCTCAGCTTTTTTTATTTCCTTTATAATTTCCGATTTGTTAAAGGCGACATTTCCTACCTCAATGCTTGGGGAAACGGCCTTAACCTTGATAAATCCGTCCTTCATACTTCCTCCATTTTTTAAAAAGTACTTGAATTTTCATCTCATTTACTTTATTATATAATTATATTACCAAAATTTCAACAAAAATCTTTAAAAGGGAAGTTTTTTATGAACATTAGTGAAAGAAAGCTGACGCTCCTTTGCGATTTTTATGAGCTAACAATGGCTCGTGGCTATTTCAATAGCGAAATAAAAAATAAAATTGCATATTTTGATGTTTTCTTCCGTCGTGTGCCTGATGGTGGTGGATACGCAATCGCTGTTGGACTTGAAAGCGTAATTGAATATATAAAATCCTTGAAATTTGAAGATGACGATATTGAATATCTTCGTTCAAAGGGCATCTTTGACGAGGAATTTTTAAAATACTTGAAGGATTTTTCATTTACTGGTGATATTTGGGCTATTCCAGATGGAACACCAGTATTTAGAAATGAACCGTTTATT
>JAZNFR010000313.1:0-6269 GCA_045576055.1 Eubacteriales bacterium | reverse complement strand
ACGCCCTTATCCATACCATCAAAAACGTTGGAAAGCGACAGTTTATCGCCCTGATTTATTTTATCGTAATCATCGGCATTTTTAAATGTAAGTGGCATAATACCCGAGTTTATAAGGTTTGCTACGTGAATACGCGCAAAGCTTTTGGTAATAACAACACGCACACCCAAATACATAGGGACTAGCGCTGCGTGCTCACGAGATGAGCCTTGACCATAGTTACTACCACCAATAATAATGCTCTCACCCAAAGCCTTTGCGCGCTCTGGGAAGGTTTTATCGCACACACCAAAGCAGAACTGTGAAAGGTGTGGAATATTTGAACGATATGGCAAAATTTTAGCGCCAGCTGGCATAATATGGTCAGTTGTTATATTGTCACCAACCTTTAATGTAAGGTTTGCCTTGATTTCATTTTCAAGTGGATATGTTGTTGGGAATGGCTTAATATTTGGACCACGTAGAATTTCTAAGTCCTTAGCCTCCTCCTCGCTAGCTGGTAAAACAACAGCAGAATCATCAATCTTGAATTTTTCAGGCATTGAAACCTCAGTATATTCGCCAAGGGTTCTTGGGTCGGTTATGTAGCCTGTAAGGGCTGATGCAACAGCAACCTCAGGAGATACAAGATATACTTGACCGTCCTTTGTACCACTTCTCCCCTCAAAGTTACGATTAAATGTACGGAGTGAAACACCTGCAGAATTTGGTGAAAAGCCCATGCCGATACATGGTCCACACGCGCATTCAAGAACACGAGCGCCAGCAGCTAAAATATCAGAAAGTGCGCCACAGTCAGCAAGCATAGCAAGTACCTGCTTAGATCCTGGAGAAACTGACATACTAACGCTATCGTCAATCTTTTTGCCCTTTAGCATTTGTGCTACTTTGAGCATATCGCGAAGTGAGGAGTTTGTGCAAGAGCCGATACAAACTTGGTCAACCTTAATTCCCTTTAATTCCTCTGCGCTCTTAATGTTATCAGGACTGTGAGGACAAGCCAAAAGTGGCTTAAGCTCTGATAAGTTGATATCGATAATTCTATCATATTCAGCATCTGGGTCGCTTTCAAGTGGTACATAAGCATCCCCTCTGCCCTGTGCCTCTAAAAATGCTTTTGTAATTTCATCAGATGGGAATATTGAGGTTGTCGCACCTAGCTCTGTTCCCATATTGGTGATTGTTGCTCTTTCTGGAACTGACAAGGTCTTAATGCCCTCACCACCCCATTCGATAATTGCACCAACACCACCCTTAACGGAAAGGATACGAAGTATCTCTAGGCTTACATCCTTAGCGCTAACCCATGGTTGAAGCTTACCTGTTAAATTTACCTTGTACATTTTTGGCATTGTGATGTAATACGCGCCACCACCCATTGCAACAGCAACGTCAAGTCCACCAGCACCCATTGCAAGCATACCGATACCACCACCTGTTGGTGTATGGCTATCTGAGCCGATAAGTGTCATACCTGGAACGCCAAAGCGCTCTAGGTGTACTTGGTGGCAGATACCATTTCCTGGGCGAGAAAAACGAAGACCAAACTTCTTTGCTACCGATTGAATATAGCGATGGTCGTCGGCATTTTCAAAGCCGGATTGAAGGGTATTGTGGTCTATATATGCAACGGAAAGCTTCGTTCTTACACGAGGTATTCCAATTGCTTCAAATTCGAGATACGCCATTGTTCCTGTGGCATCTTGTGTAAGAGTTTGGTCTATTCTTAAAGCGACTTCCTCTCCTACCTTCATTTCTCCCGAAATTAAGTGTTCTTTAATAATTTTTTGTGCTATGGTAAGTCCCATTTGTTTTGCGTCCTCCGTTTGCCGTGTATTATTTTGTGCCTGTACAGAAAATTATTGAAAGTGAATCAAGCGCTTGTCTTTCTTCCTCTGTCAAATCTTCCTTTGCATAGCTTTCATTAAGTGCATTTGTTATTTCATTTCTATCGCTATCGCTTAGTGCGCTGTGAATCATATATGGGTCCTCGATAACCTCGCCATCTTCATTAACTACTGCATTATTAATCATAGCCATTGAAAGTCTGGAATCAAGCACACTATCAACAAATTCCTTAGCTGACATATTGGTGGTAGATTCATCATCATCACCAACCTTGAACATTGTGTTATCAGATTCAACAAGAACTGTGTTACTAACTGCGTCGATAATAACCTCTGTCTTTTCAACCTCTATTGCTTTTTCTTCTTCGCTTTCAAACTCACACTCGTGTGCACCATCAACCATTGAGTTAACGATTGCATCTATGCTATCTGCCTCTTTTTCAGACATACCGATAGTAATAAGATTGTCTCTTGAAATGAATGCGCTTGTAGATTCATCTCTTAAAAGTATATCTTCTACAACTGAGTGGATAAGCTCTTTTCTTTCTTCAGCTGGCTTATTTTCTTGAATTGCAAGAGCAAGCTTAAGTACATTTTGTCTCGATGAGAAAAGTAACTCTAGATTTGCATCATCTTGTAATGCTTTTTCCATCAAAACATCGTCAACAAGACCTGTATTAGAAGCTGCCTCAGAACGTAAGAATGCATAGAACATAATATCAAACATTCTGTTTGTAAGCATACCATCTCTCATAAATTGTAGAGCACGTCCAAGAGCTGCAAAATTAGCCTCATTTATTACTGTTTTATATTCGGTTTCTTCTTCAAACTCTGCACTTGTGAAGAATGCATGAAGATCCTTTGCCATATTTGATATGCTTTCAGCCTCTTCTCTTAACTCATCTTCGTTATAATGAGAATAGTCAAATTCTTCAGGCTCTTTATTTGTTTCATTTATATCGTTGTAGATTTCATATGTGTAATTTGTTATAAAATCAGCTATATAAGGAATAGCATTGCTTGTTCTATCATTCTTATAAATCTCTATAAATGTTTCACCTAAAAATTCAGGATTTTCAAAAATTGCCCAAATGTCAAATTCTTCTGCAAATATTTCATTTTCTATTGCATGAATTAAAATGTTAGAAACCATTCTTACATCTTTTCTAACATCGTCAGGGGATGTATCCTTGGTTACATTAATTATTCTATCAAATGTTGGATTAAAGCTTTCACCAAAATCAGGCTTTGCTACTCCAAACACCTTATGTCCCTTAGAATATTCTGTTGATACAAACGAAATTGTACTTGAAGCAACTAGTGGTAAATATTCGGACTTTTCAAGTGTTTCATTCATTTTATTAATTGCTGCAACCTGCTTTGGTCCGTATTCTTCAAGCTCATCATTTGACAAGTCGTTTGCCGCACCAGCTAACTCTACCAACGACATAACTTCGTTTTGGAGATTTATCTTTGTTTTATCAACCTTAATGGTGGTCAAGGATTTGAACATTAATCTTCCACCCAAATTGTATGAAACAGCAGGAAATACATTGCCGTTAACTGTTTTGGTATAGCTTTTAATTGTGTCCAGGGTCTCTTCAACCTCTGGTTCTTCTGCAACCTCTAATGAAGATTCTTCAAAATGCTCAACGACATTTGTTACTAAATCTGAATAGCCCCAAATAGGTGTTAAAAACATAGTTAAAACAGTACCAACTGCAATAGCGCCAAGTCCACCGCCGAGAAGCTTGTATCTTTGCATTTTTGTTTTTTCGGTCTTTTTGCAAGCAAATATTTTCACGAAAAGCGCAACAATGTATAAATACAATGCCAACGCCGCAAATACTAGCATGAATATAATAGGTGTGATTATTATAACTGGCATAGCTGCAACAAGTCTAACCATATCGCTTGTTGCTTCCTTTGTACCCTCGTTAGTTAGCAAATCTTGTGCTTGTCTAATTGTTTCTACTGCATCAGGCGGAAGCATCATTGCCACACGACCTAAAATGATTTTAATTGTTACAGGGGATAAAAAGATATTTACCAAAAGCTTAGTAATTGGCACACTCAAAATAACGCATGAAAGCGCTGCAACAACGTCAACAAAGCTCTTCATTGCTCCCTTTAAATAGCCAAACAAAAAGCCAAATGCAACAAATACAAAAAATATAATTGTAATTGCTAATGAAATTAAATTAGGATTCATTTTTCCTCTCCTTTGTTACTTGGTGTAATAAAATCAATTGTAAATTCGCCATTGCCTGTGAAAATATAATCAATACAGTAAACCTCGTCAACTGTATTCGCTAAATGTCCCTTGTGTCTTTCAAGAGTAATTTTCGGAATGATTTCGTCCTTAGGTGACAAAATAACATCGTCTAAAATAACATTTTTTCCATCAACCACTGGCTCGATAAACGAAACAAATCTTTCAGTAATTACACTTTCCTTTGTCATTGTAAATTTATCATTTAAGGTAATGGTTGAATCAGTGAATGTGAATTTTCTTTCTGCCTTTTCAAGATAGTCAATACCGTAGCCACGAGTGAAATCCATATAAACGGAATTTTCCTTTTCGTTATAATCAATCATAACGTTCTCGCGTCTGACGCCATCCTGCCCTATACCATCAAAGAATGGAAGGTTGTGGGAGAAAGAGGATGGGTGGAAGAATGTATATCTTCTTTCTGTGTGGTAGCCATCACAATATGCACCAGCACCGATATCACAAAGAATTTCTTTGTTGTTTCTTGCTAAGATGAATGAACCAACGTCGTTGTGGTTATGGCTTTCGCCATTATTTCCACCCTTACAAGCAAAGCCATAATACCTTGTACGCTTAGTAAAGTACGCGGTGCTTTCCATATTGTATGTTACATCCTCGGCAACCTTATCGGTTGTATATTCAGGCCTATAGTATATTAATGAACGAAGCGAGAAATTGAAGTGTGTATAGGCGATTATTGTGCCTGCTGTTTTTGGTAGCTTTTCTACATCTTCGCCATAAATATCACGCAAAATATGAGGTAAACCAATCCAATAGTTCTCACTTGGGTTGCAGTCACTAAAGCGAGCAACAACATTTGTTTGGAGAAGCATCTTTTGAATAAAGGTTGCTATTTTTTTCACCTTTGAATTTTTGAACCAGTCATATTCTCCATTGGTTAATTCCTTTTGAAGCATAGCATATGAAACAAAGAAACCAAAGCCGAAGCCCCAATATGCGGCGCCCTCAACGCAAACACCATCATCTGAATAACTGTCGATGTAAACCTGCATAGCGGAGTCAAGGCGTTCCCTCTGCTCCATATACAATTCAGGGTCCTCATACATAAGAACGCCACCAACACCACCGGCACAAACTGAAGCCCAGTTGTTTGGGTGCTTTTCCCAGAAGTATTTTCTATTTACAAATGGTTCAATGGTTCTACGACGAAGCTCAGCTGTGATTCTATCCTTGATAAGCTGAGGGAATCTATCACTAAAAAGATTCTTAATTTCAGCCAACGAAAATGCAACGCTTGATGCAAAAATATCAATTAAGCCAATATCGTAATCATCTGGGGTGCTATTATAGTAGCTGTTGTAGTGTGCAAGTGGTGCCCAGGTATATGTGTCAAGATATGACCAAACAACCTTTAATAGATTGTTATAATACTCCTCGTTGTCGGGGTATATAAGAGATAGATGCGCCGAGGTTTGTAGTTGATTTAATGAGCGCGCCCATTTGCCGTGGTCGTCCTTTGACAAAATCTCCTCTACTGTGTGAGGGGCTGGCGCAATCTCGAAGCTCTTTTGGTACTTTTCCAAAATCTCCTCGCGGTGACGGGCAAAATCCTCGCTTGTGCGAATATTGTCCCATAGTGCTTTTTCCTTAGCAAAATCTAACATAAATCTCTCCTTTTGCCAGTGTATAGCTAAATTCACTTTAGTATATTAAAGTTCAACTTATATAATAGCATATATTTATTTATTTTTCAATACGTCACCGAAATTTAATATAAATAAATGTTATATACTAAAATGACCTATTTTTGTCTAAACTGTTTTGGTGTCATACCCGTGATTTCTTTAAAATTTCGATTAAATGAGCAAAGCGAATCGTACCCACATTCATAGGCTATTTCAGCTATGTTTTTCGATTCGGTTGCTAATAGATATTGTGAATTTTCAATACGATATTCATTTAAAAGCGCACGAAAGGTCGTATTAAGACCTTTTTTTATAAGTGATGTAACATATCGGTGGTCGTAGCCCATTTCCTTCGCTATATCTTTAACAGTTATATTCTCTTGATAATGCATTGAGATATAGCTAAGAATCTTGCCATAATTATCAAGAAGCTTGGTATTCTTTTCCTCATAGTCCGTATTTTTATTAAACTGATAAATTAAGTTGTAAAAGATCGACTTAGCG
>JAZNFR010000312.1:0-3525 GCA_045576055.1 Eubacteriales bacterium | reverse complement strand
TCCTATCCCTTTTTGCAAAAGGATAGGATAAAAATACCTATTATGCCACCTTGTGCTAATGCGTACCACCATACGCCGACTTTGTTTACGAAGTGTCTTCTCCGTCTTGCCTACTATTATTTCAGCTCGCCCTCAAAAGCCCATTCACAAACTGTCAGTATAGCGCAATCACACCACCTGCGCCTCTCTTGGATACCCCCTGTAAGCTACTATTCTTTATCATCGGTTTATTTTGTTTTTATTATGTTACCACACTAAAATGTCTTTGTCAATACTTTATTAATTATTTTCTCTTGTTTTTATCGTTTTCAAGATAATATGTAGCTTCCATGTCAGCAGTTGATAAAGCGAACGCGAGTGGATACATCTCAAAAGCCTTGCTGACGTTATTTGTAGCCATTGAGTTTTCTACATTTGAAAATCCCATATGGTATCTAATAGCAAATGCCTCCTCGCGAGAGAGCTTCATAAATGGAGTTATCATATAAACACTTTTTTCACCGTGACCATATGGCAAGGTATCGTCAAATTCGTAGTAAGGAACCTTTTCCCAAACGCCCTGCTCATTTTTTGCGTTACGATAGCTAACCTTATATATATTCATTTTGCATAGGTCGTGCAAAAGCGCAACGATTGCTATTGTTTCGTCACTATAATTTAGGTTATATTTAGTCTTTGCAACGTCACGATCAAGATAAGCCACTAAGCATTCATAAACATTAATCGAGTGTTCGCAAAGACCACCCTCATATGCGCTATGGTATCTTGCACTTGCAGGTGCTGTGAAAAAATCAGAGGATGGAGAGCAAATAAATTCGAGCAATTTGTCAGCGCCATCTCTTTTTATTTTTGATTTAAATATTTCAATAAATTTATCTCTTGCGTTCATTATATATTTCCTTTCATTATTTCCTCTATCATATCAGCAATTCTATCGCAATGGTGATTTGCAATTTGCTTTACCTCATCCTTTGCGTTAGATACAGCATAGCCGTCAAACTCCTTAATCATCGGAATGTCATTCAAGTTGTCACCAACAGTGTAGATTTTTGCACCCTTATACAAGCTTACATAGTCGTAAATACCACTGACCTTGCTAATCCCGCATGGTGGCATATCAATGCTACCACCGTTACGGAAAATGCTAATATCATCCTTGTGATTTTTTACTACATACTGAAGGAATTTTTCTGCATCCTCCTCTTTTTCAAACCAAGCATTTGCCTGTGTCATCTCGCTAATTGCGGAAAAGTCCTGCTTTATACGATTTTTCCTGTCCGCATAGCAGGTGGTCATTTCATTGCTAACGCGAAAAACGCCAAGAGAAAGAGTGCGCGCATAGTTTAAAATTTCATTTATATACTCGCCCATTTTTTGCTTTTTTGCACTGATTATTTCTCCATCAAAGCTGAGAATAACTCCACCTGTGCAGCAAATAACGAAATCGACCTCAAGACCGACTTTTTCAAGATCGTAAATAACCCATGTTGCCATTTCAAGATCTCTGCCCGTTACGATCCCAAATCTATTACCTGCTTCTCTAAATTTTTTTATTGCCTTCTTATCGTCCTCGCTAATTCCGTGGTGATTTAGCGTGCCGTCAAAATCACTTGCTATAATTATCATATTTTCTCCAACTCGTTTTCATCAATTACTTTTATTCCGTTTTCTTCTAAATGCTTAACTGTAATTCCCTTGCCGTCAATCAATCTTCTACTAAATGTACCATCATATATTTGCTTATTCCCACAAGATGGACTTTTTGATTTTAAAATTGCTATTTGAGCTCCCTCTTTTTTTGCTATATCAAGGGTAATTCTTGCGCCCTTTAAATATTCCTTGGTTACATCACACCCATCAGAGCGAACCACCTTTTCTCCTTGCACCTCGGCAGGAATCCTTGGCGTTTTTAAGCCACCAAGCACTTCAGGGCACACAGGAATTAAGATGTGGTTCTCTTTTAGCGAAATAACTGCGCTATTCGGCTTGCTTTTGCCGTCATATCTGCACGGCTCGCCTAAAAGGCACGCACTAACCAAAATCTTCATCTGATTTTCACTCCATCAATTGAATATGAAATTAGAGTATTGCCCTCGTAAACAAGCTTTACTGTAAAAAAGTCATCTCTTTTTTCAAGAAGGTCGAAAAATATGTAATCGCCCTCCCACATAGGAATGGTGTCAAGCTTATTTTTATCTACCCATGCAATAGCGCCCTCATCGCACTCGATAAGCTCACCCTCAAAGGAGGAGGCTGTAAAAAGATGCATTTGCTCGCACTCATATTTATCAGAAACGAAGGTGATAAGCCCTCTATATGTGGGAACGATATTTAATCCGGTTTCCTCATATGCCTCGCGAATAACGCAATCATACGGCGATTCATTTTCTAAAAAATGGCCACCGATGCCGACGTATTTACCTTCATTTTCGTCATTTTTCTTTTTATTTCTATATATCATTAAATAGCTATTCTCTTTTTCAATATAGCATAATGTAGTGTTTCTCATACCTTACCTCATATAAATATATTTTATCATATAAATATTTCATTTTCAACATAAATCGACCAATGCATATGATAAAAATGGAGGTATTTATGGAAATTGTTTTTTTGTCGGCTATTGGAGTTGGCCTTTCGACAATTTTCGGCGCAATTATTGGTTTCATTTTAAAAAAGCCTACCATACGATTTAACAATATTATGCTCTCGTTTGCCTCCGGAGTTATGCTTTCAGCTTCCATTTGGGGGCTTATTATTCCTGCTATTGAATTTAATCGCTTTTCATTTATTATAGCTATTTTAGGTGTTTTTTGTGGTGCTATTTGTATTGATTTATGCAACAAGCTTGTTCCACATCTTCACAGTATAACAGGTCTTGATGATGGGCATTTGTCGTCAAACGAGGATAAAATCAACAAGGTTTTGCTTTTTGTCATTGCAATCGCTGTTCACAATCTGCCCGAAGGTATTGCAACTGGTGTTAGCTTTGGAACGGGAAATATAAGTGATGCCATTATGGTTTCTTTGTCTATTGCGTTACAAAATATTCCCGAGGGAATGGTTATAGTAGCACCTATGCTATCAATTGGAATAAGCAAGCGACGGACCCTTGGCATTGCCTTTTTAACAGGTGCATCTGAAATTATTGGAACACTTATTGGGTATTTAATAATTAGTATTTCTGGATTTATTTTACCATTTGCACTTTCCTTTGCTGGTGGAAGTATGATTTATGTAATTTCTGATGAAATGATTCCCGAAACGCATTTATCTAAAAACAGTAAGGGAACATCATATGCTATGCTTCTCGGCTTTTGCTTAATGATTGCTATTAGCTGCCTATTAAATTAAAAAAGAGCCAATTGGCTCTTTTTTATTAGTGGTTATTCTTTTTGTTTTCAGCCTTTTGGTTATTCTTCATTTCAGATTGATTCTTGTTTTGGCTTTGGTTTTGATTCTTATTTTGGTTTTGATTCTGATTTTGATTTTTGTTTTCTTGCTTATTATTCATTTTTACACCTC
>JAZNFR010000311.1:0-5490 GCA_045576055.1 Eubacteriales bacterium | reverse complement strand
CAACTCCTTGGCTCACAGAACGACATGGCTACGATCCGACTTTAGCTACACTTGTCAAGTTTTCACAGTGAGAGAACGCACTTTCTCCTATACTTGTTACGCTATCGGGTATAGCTACACTTGTCAAGTTTTCACAGTGAGAGAACGCACTTTCTCCTATACTTGTTACGCTATTACCTATAGTTACACTTGTCAAGCTTGTGCAATATTCGAACGCAGCGTTTCCTATACTTGTTGCGCTATCGGGTATAGCTACACTTGTCAAGCCTGTGCAATTATAGAACGCAGAGTTTCCTATACTTGTTACGCTATTTGGTATAGTTATACTTCTCAAGCTTGTGCAATCACGGAACGCATCGCTTCCTATACTTGTTACCACTTTTCCTTCATATGTATAAGGGATAACTATATTTCTATGCTCGCATGTTCCTTTTCCGGCGACTAAATATGTATCTGTTTCAGTATCCAATCTAAATCTAAGTCCGATACATTCAATAGCGCTTACATATCCACACGCCTTACAGGTGTAGCTGTTTTCATATGCGTGATCAAGAGCATCAACTGCTTCTTGCTTAACTAAAACCTCACCACAAACAGAGCATTTTATACCTTGTGTAAGTCCTGTTTCAGTACAGGTTGGCTTTTGTGCCGACAAAATTTCTTCGGTATGACCTAAAGCATCAACTGCTTCTTGCTTGACTAAAACCTTACCACAAACAGAGCATTTTTTGCCTTCTGTATGACCTATTTCGGTGCAAGTGGGCTTTTGTGCCGACAAAATCTCTTCGGTATGCTCGTGTGGCATAACCTCGGAATCTGTATCGGTACTTGTTTCGGTATTTATGTTTGTTTCGGTATCTGCATTAGTATCGGCATTTCCACCGCACGAGGTAAGCGCAAAAGTAAGGGAAAAAACAATTAGTAAAGCAACTAACAATGTAATTTTCTTTTTCATCTTTCTCTCGCCAAATTATTCAAACTTCATTTGCACAGCGCCACCAGGGGCGTAGGGAAGACCTAAGTGGTCGTACGCAAGACGTGTTACGCATCTGCCCTTTGGGGTACGGCTCAAAAATCCTATTTGCATAAGATATGGCTCATAAACATCCTCGATGGTAATTGACTCCTCGCCAATGGTTGCCGCTAAGGTTTCAAGACCAACAGGACCGCCATTATAGAATTTAATAATTGTTTCAAGTATCTTTCTATCTATATTATCAAGACCAAGATAGTCAATCTCAAGAGCCTCAAGCGCAGTTCTCGCAATATCAAGGGTAATAGTTCCGTCACCCTTAACCTGTGCGTAGTCACGTACACGCTTCAAAAGTCTATTCGCAATACGAGGAGTGCCTCGCGAACGAGAAGCAATTTCAAGCGCACCCTCGTCATCAATAGCAACCTCTAAAAGAGAAGCACTACGTTTAATAATTGTTGCAAGCTCCTCGGCTTTGTACAATTCAAGACGGAGCAAAACACCAAATCTATCACGCAAAGGTGTTGTTAACTGTCCTGCACGCGTGGTTGCACCAACCAATGTGAACTTAGGTAATGGAACACGGATGCTACGAGCAGCTGGACCTTTACCAATAATAATGTCAAGAACATAGTCCTCCATTGCTGGATATAGAATTTCCTCAATTGAGCGAGATAGACGGTGTATTTCATCGATGAATAAAACATCACCAGGGCCTAAGTTTGTAAGTATAGCGGCAAGGTCGCCCTGCTTTTCAATAGCAGGACCTGATGTTACCCTAAAATTAACGCCCATTTCAGTAGCAATAATGCCAGAAAGAGTTGTCTTACCAAGACCAGGAGGGCCGTAGAGAAGAACGTGGTCAAGAGAGTCGCCTCTGCCTTTTGCTGCATCGATATAAACCTTAAGCATTTCCTTAACTTTTTCTTGTCCTATGTAGTCCTCGAAAATTTTAGGTCTTAGGCTTATTTCTACCTCGTTGTCCTCGCCTGTCATTTCGGTTGAAACTATTCTGTTTTCAAAGTCAAATTCTGTTTCTTCAATCATAGCTTAACCTCATTTCTACTTTATTAGCTTGCTAAGAGCAAGAGGAATAATTTTTGAAACGTCTAATTTAGGGTCAATACCTGCTAAAGCTCTTTGTGCATCGCTTCTTGTATAGCCAAGAACGACAAGAGCCTCAAGCGCTTCTGAAAGATTTGAATTCTTAGATACATTAACGCTTGCCATCTGCATTGCGTCATCGCTAACAGTAGTAAATACCTGCTTTGTAATTTTATCTCTAAGCTCTAAAACAACACGCGCCGCAGTCTTAGGACCAACGCCATTTGCCTTTGCAATAGCTTTGATATCCTCGCTAGTTATAGCCATACAAAGTCTATCTGGTGTTAAGAGAGAGAGAATAGCCATAGCAGCCTTAGGACCAACGCCTGAAACGGTTACAAGAAGCTTGAATGCACTTAATTCATCGTTGGTTTTGAAGCCGAATAGCTCAACCCCATCCTCACTTACCTTTAAATAGGTGAAAAGCTTTATTTTTTCGTTAACGTGACCGACAATGCTTGAATAGGTATTATCGCTAATAGAGAGCTTGTATCCTACGCCCATGCAGTCTACAACGCAAAAGGTAGGCTCACAGTATTCAAGTGTGCCATTTACGTGATATAACATAATTTATTCCTCAATATTTTCCTTTGATTTTTTAGTCTTTTTTGTCGCTACTGCATCCCAAATACAAAGTCCAACAAATGCAACAACACCAACTGTTGTTACAGCAAGACCCTTATAGAATGCGGAATGAACATATTTAAATTCCACAGTATGAATGCCATCCTCAATATTAAACGCTAAGAAAGCATCAATACATTTATAAGTATCTACTTTCTGACCATCAATGTAAACCTGACAGTTTTCATCATATGGAATAGTAGTAAATACGACAGGCTTTTCAGGAGTTGCCTTAATTGTACCTCTAATATAGGTGTCAGATGAATACTCGGTTACAGAAAGACTATTCTTTCTTAATTCAGTCGTTATTTCCTTCAAGTTAGCATCCGTTATTTTCCCGTCCTTGCTGTAGTAGTCGGTGTCGAGTAAGCAACCTGCAAACTTTAAAGCATACTGCTCAGCATATTCGTCCCAATATGCATGAGATTTTTCGTAATCGCTATTCTTTTTGTTCGTAAGCTTAAGCTTAATTTTTGGTATTTCATTTACTGTTTCCTTAACGCAATAAGCGAATGGGAGAGCATAAGGATTTTGGTAAACTAAATAGTCGTTTTCAAGCTTTTCAACCTCTACATACGAGGATGTGTCCTTGAGCACCTCTCGGGGCTTATCGTTGGTTAATTCATCGGAGATTAGGTATTTTATACCTAAAAGCGAATCGGCAAGCTCATTTCTGTAATAGTAAAGTGAGCTTTGGTCCATTGTTTTAATACCGAATTTCTTTAGAATATTTTTTGAGCCTCTATTGAATGTTGATGTGAATTCCGAAACACCATTAAGGTCAAGATATAGGTTGTCGTTACTCTTTCGGTTAAAGGTCCTTTCAACTCTGTAAAAAGAGTCATCATTCTTCTTAAAATATTCAGTTATATATGATGAGTTTTCTTCAAATGTGTTATAGTTTTGATATGTGCCAGAGCCTGCATCAAGGTATGCATCCTTCCAATTAAGAACGGAGCCTATAAGCGCTTCAAAGCAAACAACACCACAAAGAATTCCAGAAATAAGAGTTGTTTTTGCGGTTTTGTTTTTTAAGAAATAAAGCACAATTAGATATGCGCCAAGCAAGAGAATTGTTAACCAAATGGTTTGCAAGCCAACATCAAAGGATTCTGTTTCCTTGCGCTTAAAATCAACAGTTTCTTGAATTATAAAGAGCAAAGCCACAAGTGCCCCAGATGTGATAGCGAAAAACTTAAATTTGGCATCACCTATAGCCTCGAAGGCCTTGTATGCCATAATTAACATAATAAATGTGAACAAGAAGCTAAATCTATAGCTTAGCCAAACAGGCTCGTTAAATCCGTGCCATGCAAGATTCAATGTTGTAACAGTTAAGCTTGCAAGAAAGATTGCACATAGAATACCATATCCCAATTTTTTACGTGTGGCAATTCTCTTTGATGCAAAGAATAGTGGCAAAAGAAGGAGCATAAATGTACCAGCATAAAGATGGGGCATACCACCATCTGAGGTTGGCCTAAACGTACCAAACGTACCGATAAACATTTTTGCAAAAACATCCAAAAAGCTTGATGAAACATTTGGAATAAGAGTTTTATAATCAATAGAACCATCTGTTTTTCCAAATTGCAATGAATAAACTGCACTTAAAAGAATTACAGCGGTTATCATTAATGCAACGGCAGTATACGCAACATAACGAGCAATTGATTTTACGGTGTGCTTTGAGATACCACTTGGATTTCTTTCTTCCTTTGTGTGTGTACACATATAGAATACAAAATAAAGAAGAGTGAAAATACAAAGCATATAACCGATGTAGTAGTTGCTCCAAACTGCAATAGCAAGAGAAATAATGTAAAGCTTGAATTTGCCGTTTTTTATCATTGACTCAATACCGAGGGTGATAAGCGGTAACCAAATAAGCGCATCAATCCACATAATGTTTGATTGATAAGCAACTGCATATGCACAGAGTGCATACATAACTGAAAACATAGAAAAAGCCAAAGGATTTCTTTGATGTGTTTTCTTAAGATAAATGCAGAAGGTAAGACCAGAAAGTCCCGCCTTAAGAAGCATCATTATTGCAATTGCCTCTGGCACCATTCCCTTTGGAAAAAGTCCGACAAGAAGCGAAATAGGGGAGGCAAGGTAATATGTGAAGTTACCTAAAAATTCGCCACCCATAGCACGTTCAAATGTGTAGAAAAGAGAAGCCTCACCTCTTAGTACATCTTGAAGCTGCTCAAAGAAATAAACGTATTGTGCATTCGCATCAAGAATTAACGTGCTTAGTCTATGGTCATATATGCTAAATGTAAATGCCCAGCATATTCCTAAAAGAGCAATAGGTACAAAAAGTGCAAAAACAAGACACCAGTGATTGAAAAAGCAAAGCTTAATTTTGTTAAAAAATGTAGGTTGCCCTTTTTCTTGAGAATTAATCATTTTTATTTTCATCCTTAGAAATAATTTTCTTAATCATTTTTTCGACCTTTAACCTGTCAAGGGTCAAAAAGCGCCCACATCCTTGACAAGCGATTTTTATGTCAGCCCCCACACGCAAAACCTTAAATATCCTTTGCCCACAAGGGTGAGGCTTTTTCATTTCTAAAATATCGCCGACATTTATTGTAGGAACATTACCCATAAAACAGCCTCCTAATACGAAAAAAGTCTAATTATAATTATTCTAACATAAAAAAATGTAAAATTCAACTAAAATAATATTATATTTAAGTAAATATATATTTGACATAAATAAAAAAATATGGTAAAATAAACTTTAAGGTTTTACTAAAATCGAAATTTTTTGACAAAAG
>JAZNFR010000310.1:0-1851 GCA_045576055.1 Eubacteriales bacterium | reverse complement strand
CACACTTTCCTTTTATTGATTTACACGGCTTATATGCACTTAAAATGTATCAAGAAAAAAGCTATGCAATTGCGTTCAAGGGAAATGAAAAATTTAAAAATTCGTATATTGATGATAAAAGCTTTTTGTCCATTCGAGGATATAAAGACTATATAATTTTAGGCGGTCAAAAGCATAGGACTGGTAAAAAAAGCGGTGGGTGGGATGCACTTATTTCTTACAAGGAAAGGTATTTCCCAGGAAATAATACCGAATTTATGTGGGCAGCCGAGGACACAATAACCCTTGATGGTGTGCCTTACATTGGAAAATACAGTTTGTTTTCAAATGATCGTTTTGTTATTACCGGTTTTAACAAGTGGGGTATGACTAGCAGTATGATAGGTGCAAAACTAATATGCGATCTAGTTTTAGGAAGAACAAACAAATACGAAAAAATATTTTCACCACAAAGATCGATATTCAGAAAGCAACTGGCAGTAAATGTCTACGAGGCTGCAACTAATATTATTTCATTTTCAACACCAAGATGTACACACCTAGGATGTAAATTAGTTTGGAATAAAAAGGAACACACGTGGGATTGCCCGTGCCACGGGTCAAAATTTGACAAAAACGGCAATATACTAAATGGTCCAGCAAATAAAAATCTAAATTTATAATTGCTATATTTGCTCATATGTCAATATAATAATATGTATTAATAAATTAAAACAGCCTATTTTGTGTAAAACAGGCTGTTTTTTACTATATATTGTTATTCGAAAAACCCTTTTGCTATAAATTCATTTGCGAGTGCTTCGCAGCCTTCTATATCTGGGTGACCACCATATTTTGCGAGATTACTGTTTGGTTCTTCTTTTCCCCATATAGATACAGTATCAAAAATCTCTACTTTTTTTGATAATTTATTTTTTATGAAGTCATTTACATCGTTCCATTTCTTCGTTTTTTCCTCATCGTAGTCAAACGGTGGCACGGTAAATAGTATTATTCTTACATTATTTTCGCATAAAATGTTGACGATTTTTGATATATTATCTTTAATTTTATTTGCAGAAAAGCCTTGACAAATATCATTTACACCTATACACAAGGTAACAATATCGAGCGTTTTTGCTCTATCTAACCATATGCCATCTGTTGCAATATCATCAGCTCTACCAAAGCCAATTCCAAGGTTCCAATACGAGTTATTTTCGCTTGATTTTTCTGCAATTTGCTGACACCAACCTTTATATGAATTGTTTGGTGTGCCTATTCCCTCGGTAATTGAGTCACCTAAAAAGCCTACTTTTTTCTCAACCTGACGCTTAATTCCAACCATATTTGCAAGAGGAGATTTGTTATTTTGAACCCATTTCCCATCGATAAATCTATAAGCTGGAATTAAAATTTCTTCAAAATATGGGATTTTTCCTTCACCTATAAACTCCATTTCAAGGCAAATATAATCGCCTTTTTCTGCATTTATAACCATTCTATCGGTGCAAATTTCGCCCTCGTTTTCAACCTCTTTTGAGATTTTTCCATCAAAGGTTAATTGATATTCGCGCACTATTTTAGGTGATGAAAAATCACGAGTTTTTGCGTCAACAACTAGTGCTTTTATGCTTAAAATTTCCCATTTATCGCATTTTAAATTAACTTGTGAATAGCTGCCGTCTGCAAATGTAGAATAAATTGTGTTAGAAAATAAGAAGGAATATTCAAATTTTCCACCCTTATAAACCTTATAAAAGCTGCGTGAGGTGCATTTTTCTTCATCAATAAAATAGCTTTGATTTGATGAAGGTGCTAAAGAATTTGACGTATAAGTATTAAAATAATCCATTTTGCTTCCTATTAAAT
>JAZNFR010000309.1:0-5337 GCA_045576055.1 Eubacteriales bacterium | reverse complement strand
ATAATCATATCTAAAACGTCATCGCCTTGGTCGAATAGGAAATAATAATCATTATAGTCGCTTAGCATGTCAAAAAACTCTATAATGTCTATAAAAACGTTTATTAGTAAAATTGTTGCAGTAATGAAAAGCAAAGAAATTAAAATAATTGAAATAACCTTTTTTGCCATAAAAAACTCCTTAGCCTAAAAATCTAAACTTGATAAAATCAGAAATTTCTAAAAATATTTTCCCATTTTGTGGTTCAATTATTTTTTCATCACAATCCTTGCACAAAAGTGCTATTTTTTTATCAGTTTTTATCAAAATTGTCAATGGGGTGTCTGATTTTTGGCATTTATCTTCGATTCTTACTGTGTAAATACCATCATTTTCTAAAACTGAAAGTCCAGCACTTTGGTAGCGCCTTAAATATTTTGCAACCTCGCCAAATGCGCCGATCCAAATATCGCCATTTTTTGCGCGCTCGCCTAAATAGTCAGCCTCCTTGTGGAAGCTATCTGCACCTTGTGAGTGGAAGGTGTCCTCCTCCTTGTGGGTTATCCAGTGGTTCATCTGAAGTCCCCAGCCACCACTTTCTATAACCTTGTCAATATAGTCCTTATATTCATCAAATGGGCGCTTTAGCATAGCTGTAAAGCACTTTATATCTAGCCAATTTATATCGTCAAGATAATTTATGCCATCTCTATTACAGCGCACAGCTAAATAATATTTAGAAAGAGGCTCAAGTCCCTTTTCGTCGTACGTTCCACCTGGTAAAATATAGGTCTCGACCATCTCACCAGGGAACATTTCTCTTAGAAGCTCCTGCGATTTTTTTGCGTCCTCGTCACGTCTTTCATAAGGGGTTGACTCAACAAAGGCTAAATCGTGCCCAACTGAGTGAGAGCCGATTTCAAAATAGCCCTTCTCTACTGCCTCCTGCCAAAACTTGATAATCCATTCGTGCATAAAGCCAACCGTTATGCCGACTGTTGCCTTCATTTTCACGCCGGTTTTTTTATAAACCTCTTCAAAGCGCTCTAAAACCTCAGCGCTTGATTCACGATAGCATCCGTCGTCAAAGGTAAAGGTAAATGCGCTCTTAGCGCCACCCTTGTATTTACAAAGCTTAATATTCATAATAGCTCCTTTTAATTTTGCTATTTATATTTTAACAAAATGTAAAACAAAAAGCAAGTCATTTGACTTGCTTTATGTATTTTAATTAGATATCCATTTTGTTAAGTAATGCCTTGAGATTCTTAATCTCTGCCTCGGTAAGTGTGATTCCTTTTCCGAGCTTCTCGTGACCTTCTTGCCATACGCGGATGTCGTAAACAGGCTCACGCTCGTTCCAGCTGATGAGATTAACTTCTTTGATCCAGCCGTTCTCATTTTCGGAAACGTTACCAAATGCTTTAACGATATCATACTTAAATTCAGCCATTTTCTTTCCCTCCTTGTAGAGGCCAGCACGGGCTCGTACTAAGTGTATTCTAACACATATATTTCCAAATTGCAATATATTATATATAAAAAATATATATAAAATAGTAAAAAAATGCAATTTTTTGCACTTTTTAGGGTAAAAATGTGAATTTTTACTCAAAAAAAGCCGAGACTTAAAAATCTCGGCTTAATTTTATCTATATTTGTATGCGCTACCGTAGAAGGTCTTTTCGCCATCTTTGGTCTTTACAGTGAATGGGAGGTCGTCAATTACACAGTCAGCTTCCTTGTAGTAAAGCTCGATTTTTTCCTTTGGAACCTTATAAAGTGGCTCTTGCTTTGGAAATCTTTTGCCTGTGTTACCGATGTGGTCTCTGTTTTCGATATAAGGAATATCGCATGTGCTTGGGTCGAACTTAGGATAAAGCTCAGGCACTGCTGATTTAATAGCGCAGATTGCGATTTGAAGTTGGTCATCACTTGGCTCACGAGTGGTGATTCTTTGCATCCAAAGACCAGGAGCTGAAAGAACTCTAGTAATACCATTTTCGTTTTTGCCAGCGTACATTATGTATTCGTAACCGATACCCATAACAAGTGGTAAAACAAGAAGCTTAACAACTGTTCTTGCAACACCTGCTTCAAGTGGAATAAAGGCGCTTACGAGAATGCTTAAAAGAAGCATAACAAACATAAAAGATGTACCGCATCTTGGGTGTAGACGTGTGCACTTACGTGCGTTTTCAACTGTCAATTCGTGGCCGGATTCGAAGCAAGCAATTGCCTTGTGCTCTGCCCCGTGGTATTCAAATGTACGTCTAATATCCTTCATAAAGGAAACGCCAACTAGGTATGCAACAAATATCGCGATTTTGATAACACCCTCGCAAAGTGCGATGATAATAAAGTGCCCTCTTGCATTCGGGTCAAGCTTCAAGGTGTTAACTAAGAAGTCTGTTGCGTACATAGGGATGATTGTGAAAAGAACAAGAGCAAGAAGCAAGCCGAGAACAACGGAAATGCCCATAATAAACACGGTTGATGCGCTATTTTTCTTTTTAGCATCCTTCTTTTTCTTCTTTGAATCCTCCTCAAGGTCAAGCATTTCGGTTGAGCTTGAAAGAGTCTTGAATGAAAGAACAAGAGATTCAATAAAAGCAACAATACCACGAATTATAGGCTTATTTAAAATATTAAGCTTCTTTCGTGATGATTTAAAGGTGCTCTTTTTAACCTCAACAGTACCGTCCTCCTTGCGAACAGCAAGGGCAACGGTGTCATCTCTTTTCATCATAACACCCTCAATAACCGCCTGGCCACCGACCATATTATGACGGTTTATGAGATTAGAATGGTTTTTATCCATAGTGTTCCTCCTTTAGTGATAGCCAAATTAGTTCTTTTTGGCATATATTGAATTTGGCGAATCAAGGTAGCTCTGCAAGATCAAGCAAGCTGACATTTCGTCAATAATTTGCTTTCTCTTTTGTCCCCTTGTGCCAGTCATATTGAGCATAACGTGGGCGTTAGCGGTTGAAAGCCTTTCGTCAAAAAGAACGACAGGGATACCACTTTTTTCCTCAACATATTTTTGAAAAGCCTGAATTTTTTCAGAGCGTGGACCAAGTGTGCCGTTCATATTTATTGGATGCCCAAGAACGATAAGACAAACATCGTGCTTTTTTGCTTCCTCACAAACTGCGTCGGCAGTTGCAATAAAGCTTGTGCTTTTGATAGTGCCGATACCACTTGCCAAAAAGCCACTGATATCAGAAAGGGCAAGGCCTGTACGGGCATCACCAAAATCAACGCCGAGAATACGCTTGTTCATAAAATCTCCTTAAAATATATAGGTCCATAAATCATTTTAACATAGAATATTATATAATTCAAGAAAATTTTAAATTTTTATTGAAAACAACGCGAAAATTTACTTATTTATAAGAACGCACCTAGGATTTTTGCCGTAGTCATAAAAAATCTCGTAGGAGGAGACATTGGCGTTGTTTTTTAGACACTCCTCGATACTTTTTTCTTGGTCGTAACCAAATTCTATCAGCATTTTTCCACCATCGTTTAGTAGGTCAAGTCCATCATTTACCAAAAATCTGATAATGTCTAGCCCGTCATTGCCACCATCGAGAGCAAGAATTGGCTCTTTTTTTACCTCGGGAGAGAGGGACTCAATATCCTTAGTTGGTATATATGGTGGGTTTGAAACGATGATATCAAATTTTTCACCCTCCAAATCCTTAGTTATATCGCCTAAAATAAAGCGAGGGCTGAGCTTGTGATAGGATGCGTTTTTCTTTGCCATATTTAAAGCGCCCTCTGAAATGTCAACAAGGGTTAAATCTAAACCGTCGCAATATAAGGCAAGAGAGATTCCGATGCAACCACTACCAGTACATAAATCAGCCACACGGTCGCCATTTTTTATAATTTCAAGCGCTTTTTCAACCAAAATTTCAGTATCCGGGCGAGGAATTAAGCAGTCTGGCGAAACAAAAAAAGATTTCCCCATAAATTCCCATTTGCCAAGTATGTGTTGGAGAGGAATTCTTTTGCGTCTTTTCTCTAAAATTTCTAAAATTTCGGGGGATGTGTATGATTTTTCCTTGTCGGCTAAGATTCTTGAGCGAGGGATTTTATATACCTCCTCAATTATCAAAAATGCCTCTTCGTTAGAATTATCCGCCCCATATGATTCTAGGGCGGATATAATTTCATATAGCTTCATATTAGTCTTTGAGAGCCTTCTCTATTTCGGTTCTCAATTCGTCCTCAGTAAAAGCACCGTACTTAACGTAAGTGATAATGCCGTCTTCGTCAAGAATTAATGTGTATGGCCAGCTTCCAACACCGCCGAGGGCAGTATAGCAATCATCGTTTGGCGTATCAAGTGCAAAGGTTATGTCTGAATATGGGTAGTTTGTGCTAACGTAGTTAAGTCCACCCTCATCGCCAGTATAGTGCTCATTTGTGTGGATTGCAATAAAAGAAACGGAATCGTAATATTCAGTTGCTATTTGGTCAAATAGTGGCATTTCTTGAACACAGTATGGGCACCAAACACCCCAGAAATTAATTACTGTAACCTTGCCAGTGTCGGCGACATTGACTCTTTTTCCTGTAAAGCCGTCCTTGTCGAAGATGTCAACATTATATGTTGGACAAATGTTGCCAACATCAGTGCCAACCTCGTGAGTGTATTTTACATCCTCTTTGAAAACAGGCTTTAGCGCCTCGTTTAATGTATCATTTAAACCTTCCATTCCGCTATCAATTTCATCACCCAAGTCGGAGCAAGAGCAAAGAATTAAAACGAAAGCAATAGATAATGTTAAAAGTATTAAAAGCCTCTTCATAAAACACCTCGTTACGTTTGTTTGTAATATAATTTTATCATTATATTATATAATTGTCAATATTTTATTTTGCATGTTGACATTAAGAATTTTTTTTGGTAAAATCAAAGAGGAATAAAAACCACGGAGGACACTATGAAAAAAATTAAAATGGGTATTATCGGTTATGGCTGCCGTAGCTATGGAATGACCGAT
Organism: Eubacteriales bacterium; assembly: GCA_045576055.1. Lineage (GTDB taxonomy): Bacteria > Bacillota > Clostridia > Oscillospirales > CAG-272 > RGIG2000. The sequence goes on along the minus strand of JAZNFR010000309.1, from coordinate 340 downwards.
ATTTTGCTTGGCTTCGACGATGTTGAGGTTATTGCTGTTTGCGATAAATACGAGGACAGGGTTGAAAATGCCATAAATAGAGTTAAAGAAAAAAGAGGAAATGTGCCTTTTGGTACTACAAATTATAAAGAGCTTTTGGCAATGGAAGAGGTTGAGGCTGTTTATATCGCAACAGACTGGAATATGCACTTCCCTATTGCGATTGATGCGTTGAAGGCTGGTAAGGCAACTGCCCTTGAGGTTGGTGGCGCTTATTCAGTTGAAGACTGCTGGGCATTACTTGACGCACAGGAAAAGAGGGGCGCACAATTTATGTTTATGGAAAACTGCTGCTACAACC
>JAZNFR010000308.1:0-3162 GCA_045576055.1 Eubacteriales bacterium | reverse complement strand
GTGCAACGTCCATGCTTGATTTTCCTTGGTGCTGAACAAATGAAATTTCATTATTATCAACAAAGAATGCAGCAAAAATGAAGTTTGTTGCACAAGCCTCAGGTGTTTTCATACCAACAAGCTTCACTTGAATATTGAGGTAATCTCTTCCTTCAAAAGCTATTTGGCATCCAGCAAGTCCACCAACAAGCTTGTTGTTTTCATCAACTATTGCACCCTTGCTAACTACATCATTTGCACTAGCAACAATGAAACCATATTCAATTTTGCCACAAATTTCTTCGTAGTAGATAAGTGCTTCATTGTTCATTTGATAACGAGATGTGAGGCTTGTTTTTTCCTCATCAACTGAGTAGCCAAGCACTATAATTATTGGTTCAACATCTACATAAATAACGCAACCACATTCAGTGCAAACAGAGGTTTCAAGGCCGTAGTTTTCAAAGCCGTTATCATATTTGATAGTTACTTCGCAAACGTGACCATTAGAAATAGCTGGTATTTCCTTTGTTTCATCTTCGTAGCAAATTAGACATCTATAAACAATTTCGCCAGTTGAATCTTTGGTTGGCATACTTGTAATAACGCCACCGTCAAATACGTGCTCTTTCTTTTCAACTACTTCACTCGAAATTATCTTTTCACAAACAAAGCAAATTTCAGATCTTGTACCTACTTGTGTACAGGTAGAATCGGTTTCGGTAAATACGCCGCCGTGGCTAAACGCTTTGCTTGGATGTACTACTCTGTCAGCACTGTCTGAAACGTACCAGGCAGTACCTTCTCCTGAGCAATCCATAAAGGTTACTTTATTTAATCTATCCTTATAGCCGTAATTTTTAATAGCATTTGTGAAAACGTCGATAGCAGCAGCGCTTTGCATATAAATTACAGAATCATTCATACCGGATAAAACAGCTTGACCGGATACTGTAACGTAGCCCTTGATGTACCAATATTTTGTGCATGTATTACTTGTAAATTCTTGACCTAAGTCAAGTGCGGTTTCGGGAGTGTCGCCACCCTCAATATATACTGTTAAAAGGGCGTTAGCATCATTAAATGCTTTTGCGGCGATTTGACAGTTCTTTACAATCTTTGCTTCTCTTATAACGCTACCCTTAGAGTTTACTTGAGTACCTACATATGTCAGTGCGGTATTAAACTCATATGGGATATCGCCAGATGCTTGCTTTAAATCCTTGAAAGCATAGGTTTCAATTCTTGTTATAGTTCCTTTGAAAACGAACTCATCAAGAGTTGCGCCGTTACCCATGCAGAAGGTTTCTTGCTCAATAGCTGTAACGCCCTTACCAACAACTACGTTTTTAAGAACGCTAATATCGCCAAAGCATCCTGCACCACCTCCGCCTGCAATTCTTGTAACAGTATCGGGAATATAGATGCTTTTTATTGATTTAGCCTTAAAGCCTTGTACTGTTTTAACCTCTACTGCATTACCATCAACCATAGCATATGACGGGAAGTAAATTACTGCATTATTAAATTCAGCAGCGCCCGGAGTTGCAACACCATTTGCGTCAACTGTAACGTACTGCATTGTTGCATCAAACAAGCCATATCCCTCAATATAGCACTTATTAACAAGGCTAATTTCCTCAGTATCTACAGCTTGATTGCAAAACTCACAAACTTTTGTGATTGTTAGGTAGCCATCTCTTGAAATTTGATAGTTCTCTAAGGTTGCACTGTGCTTAATATTTGAAATAAAGTGCGCTGACTCGGAATATCCGCAGACAGTACATACGTACTCGTAATAGCCGTTTGACTGACAGGTTGGCTCTTTTACAATGGTTTTTACTACGTGGTCACCATATTCCGTGCCCTCAAAAACAACGTCCTCGTATCCGCATACGTAGCAAATGTATGAGTCCTTTTCATAGTTTGAGCAGTCTGCGGGGAAATGAGTAGGAACGGTATCATACGCGTGCTGACCAGCGCCCCTTTCGGTAATTGTGCCGTCCTTTGCAGCTGTATAGCTCTTGCCCTCTTTACATGCATAGAATGTCGCTGATGCAATTCTTTCGTTACCGCTTTTCTTTGCTGCGGTTGAAACGAGCGAATTGATGTCATCGTATGATTGCATATAAACAGACATACTGTTGCCTGAGAAAACGTGGTCTTGATTTGCCTCAACCGTACCTGTAAAGATAACGGTCAAGCCTGCTGACGCACCACTAAAGAGCTCTTGTGGTAGCTGTCTTACCGTATCCTTTGCAACCTTAATTACCACTTGCTCAAAGCTTGTGCCGTTAAAGCAACGAGAGTTAAGTGAGCAATTTTCAGGAACGACAATTGAGCCATTTGCCTTACTTGAAATAAATGCACTTGGACCGATATATTCAACATTCGGAGATAAGGTAATGCTTGTTTCATTTAAAATAGTTGCTCCATTAAAAGCAAGCTCTTCAAAGCGAATTACCTCTGACAAATCAAGCTCCATCGCTGTCATGCCACCACTCGATGGTGAGCAGCTATTAAATGCATATACACCAATAGTTGTTGGCTTTGATTTGCAAACAAAAACCTCAAAGCCTCTTGAACCACTAAAGGTTTCTCTTTCAAAGCTTGAAAGACCTGAGCCGATATATGCCTTTGTAATTGTTGAGTTGCCAAATGTACCGGAACTTGGACCACCGGCAATTAAGGTAACGCTATCTGGAACGTAAATGTTATAGCTTAAGCTTTGGAACAAATTGGAGTTGATTTTTGTAAGTGAATATGTTGTTCCTTCGTAGGTTACGCTTGATGGAAATACCAAGTCGCCACCAGCAAATGAGCCTCTGCCAGAAACTGCGGCTGTATTAGTTTCGTCATCAAGAGTATAAACAAGACCACTTGTAGGGGATGGAATAGTTACCCCGTCAAGTCCTGCAATTGTACATTCACCGAGTACAAGATTGGTTCCATCATCTGTAATTTGGGTTGCCGCACCAACAGAAAGTGCAAAAACAGCCAAGAGCGATAATGTTAGAACTACAAATATTGCTAATTTCTTTTTCATAAAAACTCCTTCAAATTTTTTATAGTTATACTATAATTTTACAACTATTTATTTCATTTGTCAAGTATATTGAATAATAATATATTATAAAACGGCGATAGTCAAATTTCTATGGCTGTTTTCTTAGTCTTTTAAAA
>JAZNFR010000307.1:0-1928 GCA_045576055.1 Eubacteriales bacterium | reverse complement strand
TCAACTCCTTGGCTCACAGAACGACATGGCTACGATCCGACTTAGCTTGACGCAGGGGTTGAAATGTGCTTTGAATTAAAAAGACTACCACCTCTATTTGAAAACGAGAAGGAGTATAGCGAGTTTACCAAGCGTCACGAGGGTGCAAAGGTAAAAAGAGCAGACATTAAGGATTATAAGGGCAATACATATTTAGGAATAGATGCCGGCTCAACCACTACAAAATTAGCGCTAATCGGCGAAAATGGAGAGCTTTTATATTCATTCTATTCAAACAACCAAGGCTCACCTGTAAGCACTGCAAAAAGGGCGATAAAGGAGCTTTCCTTGGTTATGCCAGAGGAAGCTACAATAAAATACGCTTGCTCAACAGGCTATGGCGAAAAGCTTTTAAAATCCGCATTTAATTTAGATATGGGCGAGGTGGAAACCATCGCTCACTGTACTGCTGCATCATTTTTCGATTCCGAGGTTGACTGCGTTCTTGATATCGGCGGACAGGATATGAAATGCATTAAAATCAAAAACGGCTCAGTTGATAATATTCTATTAAATGAGGCTTGCTCATCTGGCTGCGGCTCGTTTATTGAGTCATTTGCTAACTCACTTGGCTATACAGCTAAGGATTTTGCACGCGAAGCAATTTATGCCCAAAACCCAATTGACCTTGGCACACGTTGTACTGTTTTTATGAACTCAAACGTAAAGCAAGCGCAAAAGGAGGGCGCATCCGTGCCCGATATCTCTGCCGGTCTTGCTTACTCGGTTATTAAAAACGCACTGTTCAAGGTAATTAAATTAAATACCGCATCTGACCTTGGCTCACACGTTGTTGTTCAAGGTGGAACGTTCTATAACCACGCGGTTTTACGCGCACTTGAAAAAATCTCAGGTGTTCTTGTTACTTGCCCCGATATTTCAGGAATTATGGGCGCTTTCGGTGCGGCACTTTTGGCGCGCAACCATCAAAAGGGCGCAAAAAGCTCTATGCTTTCGTTTGACGAGATAGAGAAGCTCACCTACAAGAGTGCAACAGTTAGATGCAAGGGCTGTTCAAATAGCTGTATTCTAACAGTCAACACCTTTGAGGGTGGCAGACGCTACATAACAGGCAATCGCTGCGAAAAGGGTGGCGAAATGGACAAAACAATTGCCAAGGGTGAGAATTTACCAGCTTATAAGCTAAAAAGAATCTTCGACTATGACCCTTTGCCCGAAAACGAGGCAAAGCGTGGAAAAATAGGACTTCCAAGAGTTCTTAATATGTACGAGAACTACCCATTCTGGGCAACCTTCTTCCGTGAGCTTGGCTTTAGCGTAACGCTATCACCACTATCGACAAAAAAGATATATGAATTAGGCATGGAAACAATCCCATCAGAATCGGAATGTTACCCTGCAAAAATGGCACACGGCCATATAAAATGGCTCATTGAAAACGGAATAGAAACAATCTTTTATCCTTGTGTTTTCCTTGAAAACCAAGAGTCCTGCGTGGCAAAGAACCACTATAACTGTCCAATAGTTGTTTCGTGCTCCGAAAATATTAAAAACAATGTAGAGGAAATTGTTGAGGGCAAAATCAACTATATGCGCCCATTCATCGCCTTTACAAACGAAAAAATCGTTGCCGATCGTTTAGTGCGTTATTTCATTCGTGAAAAAGGCTACGATATGACCGAAAAGGAAATAAGACGTGCCGTTAAGCTCGCTTGGCGTGAGAAAAACGCGGCAAAGGACGATATAAGGAAAAAGGGCAAGGAGGTGCTTGATTCACTCGAAAAAACGGGTGGACGCGGCATCGTTTTGGCGGGTAGACCATACCATATCGACCCAGAAATCAACCACGGCATCCCCGAGCTTATTTCATCCTATGGCTTTGCAGTCTTTACCGAGGACTCACTTCCAGAAATTTATGAGGAGATAGA
>JAZNFR010000306.1:0-3220 GCA_045576055.1 Eubacteriales bacterium | reverse complement strand
GAACAAACTCAGGCTAACCGATTGTTTGATATTTTAAGGGAAACCGATAGGCATGATTTGTCGGTTGTATATGCTCCTTTGCCAAATGCGAAGGGGATAGGACTTGCTTTGTATAATAGAATGATTCGCGCTGCAGCGCATAAGATTGTAAGATTGAGACGGTAATTGAAATGGCAAAAAAGAAAACAGGCGTTAACGTTGATCCAATGAAAAATGAGGCACCTGCAACCCCACAGCTAATAACAGAAACTCTTGAAAAAAACTATATGCCCTACGCAATGAGTGTAATAGTTTCAAGAGCGATCCCTGAAATCGACGGATTTAAGCCCTCTCACCGCAAGCTTCTTTATACTATGTATAAGATGGGACTATTGAAGGGGCAGAAAATCAAAAGTGCGAATATAGTTGGTCAAACAATGCAGCTTAATCCGCACGGTGACGCGTCAATCTACGAAACAATGGTAAGGCTTACTCGCGGCCACGAGGCGCTTCTTCATCCCTTTATCGATTCTAAGGGTTCGTTCGGTAAGCATTATTCGCGTGATATGGCATATGCCGCATCGAGATACACTGAGGCAAAGCTTGACACGTTTTGCCAGGAGCTTTTTTCCGGAATTGATAAAAATGCCGTTGATTTTGTTCCCAACTATGACAATACAACGACAGAGCCGGCACTTCTTCCAACAACTTTTCCTAATATCTTGGTATCTCCCAACCTCGGCATTGCTGTAGGTATGGCGTGTTCTATTTGCTCATTTAATTTATCAGAGATATGTGATGGTACTATAGCATTACTTAAAAACCCGAATACTACGGTTGACCGCTTGCTTGACATAATAAAAGCTCCGGATTTTCCCGGTGGTGCTAAGATAATTTACGACCGCGAGCAGATGAAGAAGATATACACAACGGGTGTAGGAAGCTTCAAAATGCGCGCAACATATGAGTATGTTAAGAAGGAAAACTGTATTAACATACTTGAAATTCCGTATTCTTCGAGTATGGAAACTATAATTAAAAAGGCTGCAGAAATGATAAAACAGGGCAAGCTTCGCGAGGTTTCGGATGTTCGTGACGAGATTGATTTGAGCGGATTCAAGCTTGCGTTTGATCTTAAAAAGGATGCAGATCCTGAGATTGTTATGCAAAAGCTTTTTTCTGCCACCGAGCTTGAAAACAATTTTGATTGTAACTTCAATATTCTTGTTGAGGGCACACCATATCAGCTTGGTGTAAAAGAAATACTGCTTGAGTGGATCAAGTTTAGAACAAAGTGCGTTCGTCGCGAAATTGAGTTTGATCTTGGAAAGAAACGTGAAAAGCTTGAGCTGCTTGAGGGACTTGCAAAGATCCTCATTGATATAGATAAAGCTATTAAGATTATAAGAAGAACAGAGCGCGAGGATGAGGTTGTACCAAATCTTGCATCGGCATTTGCTCTTACAAAAGCTCAAGCCGAATATGTTGCAGAAATAAAGCTACGTCATATTAACAGGGAATATATTCTTAACAGAATAAAGGAGATTGATTCTCTACGCAACGAAATAGCTGATATGGAAGCAACTCTGAAAGACGAGATTAAGTTTAAATATTTGCTTATTACCTCGTTGCAAAATATCAAAAAGACCTATGGAAAGCCCAGAAAGACCGAAATAATAGAAAAGGAGCAGGTAATTGCTCCCACAAAAGATATTTTCTTTGAAAATTATAATTGCAAGCTTATCTTGACTAAAGGCGGATATTTTAAAAAGCTTTCTGTACAGGCCGCAAGAAGTGCGGATGAGCAAAAGCTAAAAGAGGGCGACTTTATAATTTATGAAGAGGATACCGACAATCGCGGTGATGTGCTCTTCTTTACCGATAAAGGGCAGATATACAGAGCAAGAGTTGCGGATTTCGATCTTTGTAAGGCATCCAGTATGGGTGATTACGTACCGTCCAAGCTTTCAATGGATGACGATGAGCACGTAATCTACTGCAAGATGATATACGAGCTTAATCCAAAGCACCATATGATTTATATTTTTGAGAATGGAAAGGGTGTCAGAATTTCCCTTGGGGTATATGATGCTAAATCCAGAAGAAAGAAGATTTCGGGTGCATATTCAAACGCCTCGCCTCTTGCAGGTGCTGTTTATGAGGGCGACAAGCCGGTCAAATTGTTTATTCGTTCTGATACAGGCAAGGGAATGCTTATAAAAAGCGATTTAATTCCCGAAAAATCAACAAGGACGGCAGCCGGTGTTCAAATTATGCAGCTTCCTAAGAAGGGCGGTAAAATTGAATTTGTGACAGATAGGGTAGAGGAGCTTGGCGAGGATGCAACAAAGTGTCGCAAGCTTGCTATTCCTTCGACCGGAGTTTCACTCGGTCAGTTAACATTTAACTTCTAATAAAAAAGCGAGATTGAAATGAACCGCAATAGTTCACCTCAATCTCGCTTTAATTATATAATAGTTTCAAATTTGTATCCAACACCCCAAACGGTTTTAAGCGACCACTTGTCCGAAATGCCCTCGAGCTTTTCGCGCAGCCTTTTTACATGCACATCAACCGTACGGGAATCTCCAAGGTAGTCAAAGCCCCAAACCTTATCGAGCAACTGATTTCTTGTAAATACTCTGTTGCAGTTGGATGCCAGGAAATAGAGAAGTTCGAGTTCTTTCGGTGGAATATCAATTGCTTTGCCGTTCAGCTTAAGCTCATACTTTTGAAGGCTGATTTCGATATTTTCAAATCTTACAACCTCTTCGTCGGTGTTTTTGGAATGTGCGTTGTAACGACGGAGAACGGCTTTAATTCTTGCTGAAAGCTCTTTCATATCAAAAGGCTTAACAATAAAATCATCCGCACCAAGCTCAAGGCCGAGCACCTTGTCAAAAACATCTCCCTTTGCGGTAATCATAATAACAGGCTTTGCAGACATCTCTCTAATTTCACGGCAAACCTGCCAGCCATCTTTTTTGGGCATCATTATATCAAGAAGCACAAGATCCGGCTCATAGAGCTTGAAGCAATTTATGCCTTCAATTCCGTCATTTGCCGTTTTAACCTTATACCCTTCGTTCTCAAAATATAGCTTGAGCATACCACATATATTCACGTCATCATCGACAATTAAAAGCTTTGTGTCCATTTTTAATCTCCTTTATTTGTTAACTTTGTTAAAAACTTGAAAATCTTAACAATTAAATTATACAATATAAGTATGTCTATGTCA
>JAZNFR010000305.1:0-4318 GCA_045576055.1 Eubacteriales bacterium | reverse complement strand
GAAAAAGACTCCCATAGCATCTATTATTGCAAGAATAATTCTTGCTTTGGTTTTCGTTTTTCTTATCTTGGTAAACGGCGTACACTATTCTTCTCTATTCTTGGTTGTTGCTGTGTTTTTCACGCTTCCGCTCCCCTTTGTTACATCGTTTTTAAAGAAGAATAACATCAAAAAATTTCTTGTAATAACGCTTGTTGCCCTTTTGTTTTTCTCATGGACGGTAAGCACGCCATTGTCGGAATCTCAAGACAACAAAGCCAATGACAGCACCGACACAAGTAGTACAAGCATATCTTCTGACAACGCAAGCGAGGAAAGTGATACCAACACTACTAACACCGATAGTGAAACGAACGATACAAGCGCCGATGACAGCACCGATAGCACAAATAGTGATACCGAAACGCAGGATAGCGAAAGCAATACAACAGACGGCGATATTACAGAAGAAAACGAATCCACACTCGTTTGGGTAACTGAATCGGGCAGTAAATATCACACAAGCTCAAACTGTAGCGGAATGCGCTCACCTAAGCAAATACTACTTTCCGATGCAGAAAGCGACGGTTACAGTCCTTGTAAAAAGTGCTATAAATAATTGCTGTCTTCAAAAATAAACGAATATACTCGGCTCCTATTCAAGGGAGCCGTTTTCGTTTGAAAGGCTAAAAAACTGCCATTCCACAAGTAAAAAGAGATAACAAATCGGTTTTTGCCGAAATGCTATCTCTTTTTTAATTAATATTCTTCTTTTTTAACGCCGTTGTAGGAAACCTTTGTTGCTTCTAACAATGTTTGTGCTCCGCAAATGTATTTAACGGTAGATTCCGTTCTATCAATTACATAAGCTGAGAGAACAAAGCTTGTATCAACGTGAGCTTCGCTAATACCAGTCAATTTAATGGTCATCTTGGTGTAGCTTGCTTCGGTCATATTAACCTTAATCGCACCGGAAACTACTTCCCCGTCAAGGTTGATAGAATTTCCTTTTGTTCCTGCCAAAACGCCATATTCAATGTCGCCGTTTATAGCTATAAACGCATTCATTTCTTCATGGTTAACCATGATTGTGTAAGAAACCGCATATGATTTACCCTCTTCTGCGGAGTATCCAACTGCTGTAAAGAGTGGCTTTGCGCTTGCCTTTTCTTCAGCAACAGGGGCTTCACCGCACCATGCGCACAAGAAGTATTTTAAACCGTTTGCAAAATAATCCTCATATACTATATCAGCAAGAACATCGCCGCAAACGTGAACGCTTGGGTCAAGCTCTAAATAGGTAACGTCTGTTGAGTAAGGCTCATAAGTTACGCCATTTAGCGAGCTTTCCTTGTTAGAAATAGATTTATAAGCAATTCCGCGATAATCAATACCGCAATCACATCCCTTTGCTGCCCAACCAAAAGTACCTGGAACTGTGCAGTTTGAAGGTGTAATTACATTTTGCTCAAAAGCATGGCCTATGCCGCTATATAGAACAAAATTGAATGATGAAGTTGAAGTTGCGATAGTAAAATCAGGATCTGCAACATACAATATTACTTTATAGTCGCCTTTTCTACCATTAAATGCAGAGTTTGTTTTATCATTGTTGATTCTGAAATTATCACTATGTACATACACTGTAAGGTCGCAAAGCGGACCATATTTTTGTCCCGGATCTTTTGTACTTATAACCCATTGCTCCAAAGTATCAATGCCTTCCATCAAAACAAGCGTTGAAAGGTATGAATTTCCACCAAATATTGAGGTGTTGGCACTACTGCCTATGCATCCGCTTGCTATTGAATAGCTACCAACATATATGTACTTAATTGTAAAGGTCTCAGCAAAGCATTTTTTGTCAAGTGTTACGTTTGAATTATCAGGAATAATAACCTCTTCAAGCACGGAGTGACGGAAAGCATCTTCTCTGAAAACGTAAGTATTTCCTTCACCCATTAAAAGGTGCTTAATCGTTTGGTCTGATGCAAAGCTATATTTATTAAATGTTGCGTTTGCTTTTGTAATATCAATTACAGTAAGGCTTGGGCAGTTAGTAAAGATGCTCGCGCTTGTGTTTTCATTGGTACCGGTAGCAAATACTACATCGCATGCGCCAACTGTAAGCTTCTCAAGAAGTGGACAATCTTTAAAGTTGTTCTTGACAAAGCTTACATTTGCTCTGTCCATAAGAACAACCTCTTTGAGGTTTTGTATACCGTCAAACACACCAACGTCTATATTGGTTACGCCCGATGGGATTGTTGCAATTACAATATCGTTTTTAGTATATGTAACGCCATCAATAACGAAATCTTTTAACGCATTGATTGTGCAAGTATATTTTCCCGGCTCATCAACAATTGTAAGATCGTATATGTCGCTCGCAATGAAAGTACTTGTTACTAAACCATTTTCTGTTTGAACAGTAACTATAATCTCAACGTTTGTTGGAGAAAATGCAAATTCATATGTGTAATTGTCTCCACATCTTGCGCATGTTACTCTAACAACACCGAGCTGCTCAGGTGTTGCTTGTATTTCGGTGTTATAAATAGAATAGTTATGTCCCATTTGAGCTACGTTTTCAATATAAAATGCACCGCACTCACAACGGAAATATTGAAGTCTGCCATCTAAGCAGTTGATGTCGGTATAGCCCTCAGCTTCAACATACTTATGCTCGCCATTTGGGTTAACTGTACAAGCTGTATAAACTACATCATAATAACCTGTTTCTTCATTAAGAACCGCTTCATAACCATTTGTTAAGAAGCCGAGGGCAGGAATAACATTACAGCTACCGCCTGTCATGCTAACAGCATATTTTACTTGGCTATCAAGCCAAGCAAAGTTCTCTGGAACTGTTAATTTAGCATCGTAAATATTAATGTATGTTTGAAACTCGTCATAGCTAGATCTATTTTGAACAAGAGTGTTACCCTTCAACGTAACATCTGCGCCATCAAAAATCTCTATTAAACCATTTTGGCATTGTGCAATGTTTGCAATAATGTTAGATGTGGTTTTACCCCAAATCTTAATTTCAGGAATATTGTTTGTTAGATGCAAATCACTGCTTGAATAAAACAACGAACCATTTGTTTCAACTGTTACATCTTTTCCGATATATATACGTTGGTCTCCATCATAAGAACCATGTCTTGATGTTGAAAATATGCCGCCGTTGCCTGTATGTGTAATTTTACCTTCTCCCAAGAATTTAACGCCAGATCTTGCTGCGCCAAACGCATAGTTTGAGCTTGATGTAAAATCATATCCATTCAAATCAAGAACACAAAGGTTTCCATTTCCTGTACGTTCGGTTGATACTTGGCTAGATGTAGTAATACCTGCACCCAACTTAACATACCATCCATCGCGACCAAGAAGCTCGTTCAAACCACTATAGTCATATACAATTGCACCAGAAGCCTGACGCAAATAAATATCCCCTACAAGCGTTACCGTCTCACCGGGAGCAAATGTACTACCATCATCTGTATACCAGCCAAGAAATTGTTGAGTAACAACTGTATCGTTACCATCGGCATCCTTAATTGTATACTCTTTTGTGTTTAAGTTGTAAATGGTGGTATCTTTCAAGGTGATAACACCGTTTTCATCAGTTTGTGCTGTTTCCTTTCCATCGTAGTTAACCGTATACGTTGCCGCAGAAATGCCGACTGCAAGCAAGCATGCAATAACTAACGAAAGAAGGACGGTCAAAAAAATCTTTCTTTTCATGCATTTTCTCCTAAAACATATTATTGTTTTGATATTATCATATTTAAGCATTTTTGTCAAGTATATTTTTCCAACAGAAATTGTTTAAAACCATTGGCAAATTCGTTTTTTTATGGTAGAATACTTATCGTGACATAGCTAAAACGCTTTAAGGAGGGGATAAAATGACGTTTCAAATAAAAAACGGTGCTGTTGAAATCGGCTCTAATTTGATTTTAAAGCGAGTTAATTTTGAAATTCGCGACAATGAAAAAATTGCAATCGTTGGCAGAAATGGCTCAGGAAAAACCACTCTTTTAAAGCTTATAAGCGGTGAAATCGACCTTACAAAAATTGAGGGTGAGGACTCTTTTATTGCTAAAAGCAATAAGCTGACTATTGGCTATTTAAAGCAAAACCCTTTTTCCGACCTCAATTTAACGGTTGATGCGGAAATGAAAAAGCTTTTTACCGACATCTTAAGAATGAAGGAAAGGCTTGACTTTCTTCTTTTGGAAATTGAAAAGGGAGAAAATATTGAATTGCTTGAGGAATACACTTCTCTGCACGAAAAATTTGAAGCTGATGGTGGGTACTACTACGAAAAGGA
>JAZNFR010000304.1:0-11599 GCA_045576055.1 Eubacteriales bacterium | reverse complement strand
TATTTTTGCATTATATTCAACATTTTTGCCTTTGAAATATTGACATTATATTATATTGTGTGATATAATTTTAATAATTTTATTACTTTAAAGCACTAAAGCATTCGGAGAGACATTATGGTTTGGATTGATTATGTTATTATGGGACTTTTTGCGCTATCTATGATTGGAATAGCGATATATACAAGAAGTCGATCGCAATCAGTTAATGACTTTTTATTAGCCGGTAAAAAGGGGTTAAATGGTTGGATGACAGCATTTGCCTACGGAACTACATATTTTTCAGCTGTTATATTTATAGGATATGCAGGAAAGTTTGGAAGCTCCTTTGGTCTTGCATCTGTTTGGATAGGCATTGGTAATGCAATAATTGGTACTCTTGTTGCTTGGCTTGTTCTTGCAAAGCGTACAAAAAATATGACCCAGCGTCTTGGTGCAAAAACAATGCCTGGATTTTTCGAAAAAAGATATGGCTCAACTAAATTAAAGTTAGTTAGTGCTGTTGTCATCTTCATTTTCTTAATTCCATATTCAGCATCTGTTTATAGCGGTATTAGTAGTCTATTTGAAATAGTTTACGACATTCCTGGTTGGGTAGTTATGCTTATACTCGCAGCTATAACCGCTGTTTATCTATTCTTTGGTGGATATTTTGCAACTGCGCTTTCAGACTTTGTTCAAGGCATTATTATGATTGTTGGTGTTATTTTGATGATTGTCTTCTTTATGAAGCATCAAAACGTTAACTGGGACATTAGCGAGCTTGTAAATAATAACAATCTCACTTGGTTCACCTTCAATGCTGATAACAAGGGTATATATGGTAGCACAGTTTCGCTTCTTGCACTTATAGGTCTTACATCATTTGGTGTGTGGGCACTACCGCAAACAATACATAAGTATTATGCCATTAGAGATAAAAAGGCAATTTATCAAGGAATTATTGTAAGCACCGCATTTGCTTTGCTTATTGGATTTATCGCATATTTTTCAGGTGCACTAAGCTACTTTTTCCCAGAGGTAATCGGCACCAATCCAGATAAATTTATCCCACTTATGCTTAACGCTGTTATTCCTGTTGGTCTTATGGGAATTATTGCAGTTCTTATATTGTCAGCAAGTATGTCAACGCTATCCTCTGTTTCACTCGCCAGTGCTTCAGTTGTTGCAGTTGATTTATACAAGGGAGCAATCAACAAAAAGGCTAACGACAAAAAGGTAAACTGGGTAATGAGAGGTCTTTGCCTTGCATTTATTGTTATTTCCGTTGTGTTAGCTATTTTAAACGAAGAATTCGGTCTTGCTGCTATTGCTTATATGATGGGCATTAGCTGGGGTACGCTTGCGGGCTGCTTTATAGGTCCTTACGTGCTTGGTGTTCTTTGGAAAAGGGTCACTGTTCCTGCTGTATGGACATCAATCATTAGCTCACTTGTATTAACCGTTGTGCTTATATTCACTCTCGGATATTTCCACCCTGCTTCTAACGGCTCATTTGGAAGCATTATTAAAAACGGTATTGCTTGCTCACCACTTATTGGTGTAATTTGTATGGCATTCTCAGTTATTATTACTGTTATTATTACCTTGTGCACTAAAAAGCCAAGCGATGAAATTCTTTACGAAGCATTTGATAAGCCAATTGAAGGCGAAATAAAATAATTTTAGGATGAACTTATTATGATTTGGTCAAAGGAAGAAACTCTACCAAGAGAGGAATTAGAAAAATTACAGCTTGAGCGCCTAAAGGAAACCGTTAATCGTGTTTACGAAAAGGTGCCAGCATATAGAAAGAAAATGGACGATGCCGGTGTTAAGCCTGAGGACATAAAGGAACTAAAGGATTTAGCTAAGCTACCATTCGTTACAAAACAGGATATGCGTGATAACTATCCATTTGGGCTTTTTGCAGTGCCAAAGGATAAGCTAGTAAGAATTCACGCATCTAGTGGTACAACTGGTAAGCCAACTGTTGTAGGCTATACCCAAGGCGACCTTGAAACCTGGACTGAATGTGTTTCAAGAATTGCTTGTATGGGTGGAGCATCCGACAAGGATGTTGCTCAAATTTGCTTTGGATATGGTATGTTTACCGGTGCTTTAGGACTTCACTATGGTCTTGAAAACATAGGGGCTGCCATTGTGCCTTCATCTACTGGTAACTCACAAAAACAAATTATGTATATGCAGGATTTTGAGACCTCGCTTTTGGTTGCAACCCCTTCTTATGCTCTACGCTTGGCTGAGGTTGCGCGCGAGATGGGTGTTGAGCCACAAAAGGATTTAAAGGTAAAAATCGCACTTGTTGGTAGTGAGCTTTTAACCGATGCTATGCGTGAGGAAATGCATAAGTTTTGGGGCGAGGATTTACTTATCACCACTAACTATGGTATGAGTGAGCTAATGGGTCCTGGTGTTTCGGGCGAATGTCTTGAGCATTGTGGATTACATATAAACGAGGATTACTTTATCCCTGAAATTATCGACCCACAAACTGGCGAGGTTCTCCCAGCTGGTGAGCAGGGTGAGCTTGTTATTACTTGCATAAAGAAAGAGGGCTTACCTCTTATTAGATATAGAACCAAGGACATTACCCGTCTATTCTATGATAAATGTAAATGTGGCAGAACCCTTTGCCGTATGGAAAACCTATGTGGCAGAAGCGACGATATGCTTAAGATTCGTGGTGTTAACGTATTCCCAAGCCAAATTGAGGAGGTTATTCTCTCTGTTGCCGAGCTTGGTCCACACTATGAAATTATTCTTGAGCGTGAGGGCTATCTTGACAAATTAACTGTTAAGGTTGAGCTTGCACATTCTACTGACTCGTTTAGCGAGCTTGAGAAAATCAAGAAGGAAGTACAAGGTAAATTAAAGATAATTCTTGGTCTTGATGCCAAGGTAATGCTTGAGTCCCCTAACACGCTACAGCGTTTCGAGGGCAAAGCAAAAAGAGTTAAGGATTTAAGAGGTATAAAATAATGGCAAAGAAAACTATAATGCTCGGTAACGAGGCTATTGCAAGAGGTGCATACGAGGCTGGCGTTAAGCTATCTAGTGCTTACCCAGGAACCCCTAGCACTGAAATTAGCGAATATTTAGCGAAATATGATGAAATTTATACAGAGTGGGCACCTAACGAAAAGGTGGCTACTGAGGTTGCTATTGGCGCTTCCTTCTCAGGAGTACGTAGCTTAGCTTGTATGAAGCACGTTGGCTTAAACGTAGCATCCGACCCACTATATACCTTTGCATATACAGGTGTAAACGGTGGCTCAGTTATCGTTGTTGCTGACGACCCAGGTCTTGCCTCCTCTCAAAACGAGCAGGACACAAGAATGGTAGCACGTTCTGCTCATGTTCCTGTGCTTGAGCCATCTGACAGCCAAGAGGCAAAGGATTTTGTAAAAATTGCTTACGAAATAAGTGAAAAATATGATACTCCTGTTATTCTAAGAACTACAACTAAGCTTGCTCACTCACAAAGTGCTGTTGAGCTATGCGACAGAATCTCAGTTGAGGACAAGGAATATTCAAGAAATGTAGCAAAATACGTTATGATGCCAGCATCTGCTATTGGCAGACACTTAGTTGTTGAGGATAGAGAAAATCGTCTAGCTAAGGATGCAGCTACATTATCTATAAACAAAATGGAAATAGCTGACTCCAAGGTTGGTTTTATTACAGCTGGTATTGCTTATCAATATGTAAAAGAGGTTTGCCCAAATGCGAGTGTTTTAAAGCTTGGTCTTACTAACCCACTTTCTAAGGATTTGATTGCTGATTTTTGCTCAAAGGTAGAAACTGTTTATGTTTTTGAGGAGCTTGAGCCTGTTATTGAGGAGCAAGTAAGAGCTTGGGGCTTTAATGTAATTGGCAAAGAGGTATTTACCCGTCAAGGCGAATACAGTGCTAATCTACTCAAGCGTGTTCTTTTTGGAAATGATGATAGCGTTTTTGAGAAGCAAGAGGCGCCTAACCGTCCTCCTATTCTCTGCCCAGGCTGTCCACACAGAAGTGTTTACTCTGTTCTTAATAAGTTAAAGATTCACGCAAGTGGAGATATTGGATGCTATACTCTCGGTGCTGTGCCACCTCTTGGTGTTGTTGACACTTGTGTTTGTATGGGTGCATCCATTTCAGCTCTACACGGTATGGAAAAGGGCAAGGGCAAGGATTACATAAAGAATTGGGTTGCAGTTATAGGAGATTCTACATTCCTACACACTGGTGTAAACTCACTTATCAACCTTGTTTATAACAAATCAACTGCTACTGTTATGATTCTTGACAACCGTACAACTGGTATGACAGGACACCAAGACCACGCAGCAACCGGAAAGACCTTAAAGGGTGAGGAAACATATGCTATTAACCTTGCTGAGCTTTGCCACTCTATTGGCGTTAAGAATGTAATTGAGGTTAATGCATTTGACACTAAGGAGCTTGAAAGAATTGTTAAGGAAAGCACACAAAGTGACGAATTAACTGTTATTATTACAAAAGCACCTTGTGTTCTTTTGAAGGGCCAAAAGTTCCCGAATGTTTGCAAGGCAAATCCTGAAGCTTGCAAAAAGTGTGGAATGTGCCTAAAGATTGGTTGCCCTGCTATTACAAAAAATGCTGATGGCACTATCAAGATAGACCAAACAATGTGCAACGGCTGTGGTCTTTGCAAGAGCTATTGCAAATTCAATGCTATAGAAACGGTGGAAAGATAATTATGACAAAGAATATAATGATTGTAGGTGTGGGCGGACAAGGCACACTCCTTACAAGTAGAATTATCGGTAAGGTTGCCCTTGAGGGTGGCTATGATGTAAAAATTTCAGAGGTGCACGGTATGGCTCAGCGTGGCGGTAGCGTTGTTACCTTTGTTAGATATGGAGAAAAGGTTTGTGAGCCTGTTGTCGAGGAGGGTCAAGCAGATGTTATCATCGCTTTTGAGCGCCTCGAGGCTTTAAGATATGCACACTTTTTAAAGAAGGACGGCGTTTTGGTGGTTAATGATTGCAGAATCGACCCTATGACTGTCGTTATCGGTGCTAAGGAATACCCTGAAGGAATTTTAGAGGGCTTAAAGGAAAACCACACTCTCTACTCCATCGACGGACAAAAAATCGCTTTAGAATTAGGTAACTCAAAGGTTCTTAATTCTGTTGTTCTTGGATTTGCTGCTCCATTTATCGGCTTTGACAAGGAAGCTTGGCTAAATGTTGTTGAAACAACTGTTCCGCCTAAAACTATTGAAATAAACAAAAAAGCTTTCGCATATGGCTACGAGGCAGAAAGATAAAAGAGGAAAAAAGCAATGATTTGGAATGAAACAAAAGAATGTATGTCAAGAGACCAAATGACAAACCTTCAAAGCGCACGACTTGTTAAGCTTGTTGACTATGTTTACCACAATGTTGAATTTTACAGAAAGAAAATGCAAGCAATTGATTTGATGCCTGGCGACATTAAGTCTATTGAGGACATCACAAAGCTTCCTTTCACAACTAAGGACGATCTACGTGATAACTACCCATTTGGACTTTTTGCTGTGCCTAACTCTGAAATTGTAAGAATCCACGCGTCCAGTGGTACAACTGGTAAAGCAACAGTTGTTGGTTATACTAGATATGACCTAGACATTTGGGCTGAATGCGTTGCAAGATGCTTATCAATGGCTGGCGTTGGCAAGGACGACATTATTCAAATTGCTTATGGCTACGGCTTATTTACCGGTGGTTTAGGTGCTCACGGTGGTGCTGAAAAGATTGGTGCAACCGTTGTTCCAATGAGCACAGGTAACTCTAAAAAGCTGACTACTATGATGGTTGACTTCGGTGCAACTGCAATTGCTTGTACCCCATCATATCTACTACATATTTCTGAGGTGCTTGAAAAGGAAGGCTTACTTGACCAAATCAAATTAAAGGCTGCTATTTGCGGTGCTGAGCCTTGGACAGAAAAAATGCACAAGGAAATTGAAACAAAATTAAATATCAACGCATTCGACATCTATGGTCTATCTGAGGTTATGGGTCCTGGTGTTGCTTGCGACTGTCAATATCACAAGGGACTTCACGTTTGTGAGGATCACTTCTACCCTGAAATTCTTAATACTGCAACATTACAACCAGTTAGAGATGGCGAAACTGGTGAACTTGCGTTTACTACTCTTACAAAAGAGGGTATTCCTCTCATTCGTTATAGAACTAAGGATTTAACAAGCATTGACCACTCTACCTGTGAGTGTGGAAGAACAAGCGCTCGTATTTCAAGATTCAAGGGCAGAGTTGACGATATGCTTATTATCAGAGGCGTTAACGTATTCCCAAGCCAAATTGAAGCTGCGCTTTGCGAGGTTGAGGAGGTTACACCTCACTATATGATGATTGTTGACCGTGTTAACAATCTTGATACTCTTGAGGTTCAGGTTGAGCTTGATTCTAAATATTACACAGACGAGGTAAGAGCTATTGAGGCGCTTACTAAGAAGATTTCACACGTTATTTTACAAGCACTCGGCATTAATGCCAAGGTTAAAATTGTTGAGCCACAAACTCTTGTCAGAAGCGAGGGTAAGGCTGTACACGTGCTTGACAAGCGTAAATTATATTAATATAATGAAGGAGAAATACTATGTTTGCAAAACAACTAACTGTATTTATTGAAAATAGAAATGGTCGTTTATCCGAGGTTTTAAATGTGCTAAAGGAAAACAATGTTAATATTCTTTCACTAAGCCTTGCTGACACAACCGAGTTCGGTCTTCTCCGTCTTATCGTTGACAATGCTAAGCTTGGTAAAGAAAAGCTTTCAGAAAATGGTTTTTCTTCACTTCTTTCCGACGTTTCTATCATTGAAATCCCACACAAGGCAGGTAGCCTACAAGCTCTACTTAAGGTTATTGATAACAATGGTATAAACATTGAATATATGTATGGTCTTTCAATCGGCTCAAGTGAGGCACACGTTGTATTAAAGGCAAATGACACTAAGCGTGTTGATGAAATTTTAGAAGAAAACGGTGTTAAAACCATCACCTGTGAGGAGCTTGCAAAGCTATAATTATATTCGAGGCAAAAAATGATAATAGATTTTCACACGCATATATTTCCCGACAAAATCGCACCTAAAACTATTGAATTTTTATCGGGCAAGGGTGGTATTCCACCCTTTGCCGAGGGCACTAGTGCTTCTCTTATTTCTAAGATGGAGGAGGCGGGGGTTGATATTTCAGTTACCTTGCCTGTTGTTACAAGCCCACATCAATTTGATAGTATAAATCGCTTTGCCTGTGAAATTAACGAGCTATACAAGGATAAATTGCCTAAGCTCATTTCCTTTGGCGGTATTCATCCCCTTTGCGAGGACATTGAGGGCAAGATGAAGTTTATAAAGGAATGTGGCTTTAAGGGTGTTAAAATCCACCCCGACTATCAGGGCGAATTTATTACCCACGAGGGTTATGTTAAAATTTTAGAGTGTGCGCGCGACCTTGATTTAATTGTCGTTACGCACGCAGGCGTTGACTGTGGATTTTTAGGTCAGCCTGTAAAATGCACTCCTTCTCTTGCAAAAGAGCTAATTAAAAAGGTGCCTTATTCTAAATTTGTTTTAGCGCATTTAGGTGCTAACGAAATGACAGATGAGGTATTAAATACTCTTTGTGGCGAGGATGTTTATTTTGACACAGCCTATGTCCTCCGTGCAACTGACGAAAAAACCTTTAAAGAGGTGGTTAAAAAACACGGAGCTGACAAAATTTTATTTGCAACTGACTCTCCTTGGAGCGATATAAAGAATGATGTTAATATTTTAAAATCATATAATCTCGACAAGGAAACCGAGGAAAAAATTCTATATAAGAATGCGAAGGCTTTGCTTTCGATATAGGTATTATTATGAACTACAATGAAAAAATGTATGGGCTTGGCAGCAAACGCTCAATAATCAGAGAAATTTTTGAATACAGTAAAGCTCGCGCAAAGGAAATTGGTGCTGAAAATGTTTACGATTTCAGCCTTGGCAACCCAAGCGTGCCAGCACCAGCTGAAGTAAACGAGGCTATTGCTAATTTGCTAAAAACCGAAAGCTCTGTGCTTTTGCACGGTTACACATCAGCGCAAGGGGATTTGGGTGTAAGGACTGCTATCTCTAATAATATTAACGAAAGATTTGGTGCCGGGATCAACCCAAATTTGATTTATATGACCTGTGGTGCGGCTGCTTCTCTTTCCATTTGCCTAAAGGCCTTATTTGAGGGTAATGACGAGGAATGTATTGTTTTTGCGCCTTTCTTTACAGAATATAGAGTGTTTATTGAAAACGCAGGTGGCAAAATTGTTGTAAGCACACCAAAGGAAAAGACCTTCCAGGTTGATATTGAGGATTTTGAAAAGAAGATAAACGAAAAAACAAGAGCTGTTATTGTCAACTCTCCTAACAACCCAAGCGGTGTTGTTTATTCAGAGGAGACAATTAAGGCGCTTTGCGAGGTTTTAAAGAAAAAGAGCGAGGAATATGGCAAGGTAATTTATTTAATTGCAGACGAGCCATATAGAGAGCTTGTTTATTCAGGTGTTACAGTTCCTTATCTTATGAACTACTACGACAATACCTTAGTTTGCTATTCATATTCTAAATCCCTCTCCTTACCTGGCGAGAGAATTGGCTATATTGCAGTTAACCCAAAGATGCAGGATGCTCAAAACGTATATTTATGCGTTTGTGGCGCTGGTCGCTCACTTGGCTATGTTTGTGCACCTAGTCTATTCCAGCAGGTTATTAAGAATTGCTTAAATGCTAAGGTAAATATTGAAGCTTACAAGGAAAACCGTGACTTGCTTTACGACAATCTAACCGAATATGGCTATGAGTGTGTAAAGCCTGATGGCGCATTTTACCTCTTTGTAAAGGCTTTGGAGCCTGATGCTTACAAATTCTACGAAAAGGCTAAAAAACACGAGATTTTGGTCGTTCCTTGCGACGATTTTGGTGTAAGCGGCTATGTAAGAATCGCTTATTGCACATCAAAAGAAACAGTTCTTGGCGCTTTGCCTGCATTTAAGGCACTAGCTTTGGAATACAAGAAATAATAAAAAAGCACCGAAAATCGGTGCTTTTTGTTTTACTTATTTTCTGTTTGCTTATATGGTACTCTTGCTGAGGGAACAAGTCTTGATGCTTTATCGGTATGTACGCTTTGGTCATCAAAGAAAATATTTGCGCCAAAGGATTTTAAAATTTCACTCTTCTCTATGCCACCGAGGAAAAATGCCTCGTCAATTCTTACATCCCACGCACGTAAGGTTCTTATAACTCTTTCGTGGGCTGGGGTATTACGCGCAGTGACAAGGGCTGTTCTTATTGGCATTTCATCTGTGTCCTTGAATTGGTTTTGAATTAGAGAAATTGTCTTTAAAAGCTTTGCAAATGGACCCTCTGGAAGTGGTTTTTTTGCGTTTTCCTCCTCGTGCTTGGCAAATGCCTCGAGTCCCTTTTCCTTGTAGATTTTTTCGGACTCGTCAGAGAAAATAACGGCATCGCCATCGAATGCGATTCTGATTTGAGGTGTTGGCTCACTTGGGTTGATTGGCAAATTAGCGTGTGAGCAGATAATTCCTGCTGCTATATTTGCATTGAT
Source organism: Eubacteriales bacterium (assembly GCA_045576055.1). Lineage (GTDB taxonomy): Bacteria > Bacillota > Clostridia > Oscillospirales > CAG-272 > RGIG2000. The sequence goes on along the minus strand of JAZNFR010000304.1, from coordinate 1,962 downwards.
TGCCTCTTGAACATCCTCCTCGTTTGCGGAAAGGAATAAATCTGTTTTAAAAGTGTTAAGATACGGCGCAATAGAATTACCACCAATAAGCGCGGCGCGAGAAATATCAAGCCCATAGTGCTTAATTGAGTTGAAAATTCTTAAGCTCGTGTCAGCACTGTTTTTTGACATAATTATAATCTCAGTCATATGCTTATTTTTGCAATTGAGGTTGTGTAGAGCTTTGACTAGTGGGAAAGCTGTACCTGGCTTTAAAATATCATTTTCGTGCTCGATTTGATAATCAGAATAAGCCTTTAAGCCTTGCTCCTCATATATTCTATTTTCCTCCTCTAAGTCAAAAAGTGCGCGAGAGGAAATTCCAACAACCAATTTATCATCAAGTGAAAGTGCCATAATCAATCTCCTTTGGTTTTATTTTCTGAATTAATTATACTACATTTTATCTATATTGTCAATATTATAGTGTCGCAAAAAAATGACATTTAAATCAGTTTAAAAAAGCGCCCAAACGGGCGCTTTTTATTATAGGTTATAGTCGGTTAAATATGCTTTTGTGTTTTCAACCATTTCATCAAAGAGCTTTCTTGCATCACTTTGATTACAAGTAACAAGTGGGTCGGATGCAAATGCATTGAAGATAGCTTCAATATCACGGTTTTTGATAGCCTCGGCAACTGCCTCTTGCTCGGTGCAAATTTTTGAAACGAGTGGGTAAATTGAGTTTGGAATATTACCTGCCATAACTGGGCGAAGCGAGTTAGAGGTGAATACTGCGTTTGTTTCAACTACTGCGCCAAGTGGTAGATTAGGGATTTGACCTACGTTTGGAATATTTACGTTTGTAACAAGGTCACAAAGTCCAAGAAGTGCGCGCATTTGGTTAACTCCCTCCTCACCTGTTTTCCAAATTTCAACCTCAGCCTCTCCTGAAACAAGCTTGCGGCTTCTTTCAAGGCGATTTTCAAGGTCCTCTTTTCTCCAAGAAACAGGAGTTAGACCGAATTTCATTTCTTTAACTCTTTCTGGGCTTTCAAGATACCACTTACGTGGGCAGAATTCTGCTAGGTGTCTGTCGCCTGCGGCAGAAATGTAGCCAAATCTTTTGAATAGGTCAAATGTTACCTTTCCAGCACAAGCAAAAAAGTTGTTCATCCAGTTGTTATCGGGCTTTGCGGGAAGTCCGTCAGCGTATTTATCGCAATATTTATCGTAATATGGGAATAGGTCAATGCCTTGATAAGTAGCACTTGTTAGCCAAGTAAAGTGGTTTACAGCTACTGGATTAACCTTGATTTCTTCTCTTGTAGCTTTCTTGCCAAGGAATTCCTCAACCACCCACGTGAGCAGTCTTTGTGTTCCAAAAACCTCGTGGCAGCAGCCAAACGCCTTGATTTCAGGGAAGGTTTGGTAAAGTGCTTTTACGCATAGAGTCATTGGGTTTGTATAGTTGATAACCCACGCATTTGGACAATATTCCTTAACGTAATTTGCAATTTCCTCAAACATAGGAATAGTACGCATTGCTCTTACAATTCCACCAGGGCCGGTTGTATCACCAACAGATTGATAAATACCATACTTTTCAGGAGTATGAACATCGCTCTCCATCTCGTCAAATGTACCGGGCAAGATTGAAATTACAACAAAATCAGCACCGCTCAGAGCTTCCTTTGGTGTTTTTGCCGCATAGTAATTCCACTGTGATTTTGTGTCCTTGCAGTCCTTATATTTATTACCTATAATCTCGTTAGCCTCGGCAGCCTCAAAATCTATATCGTATAGGTAAACATCGCCACTCATATCCTCGTTGGCAGCGAGGTCGCTCATAAGTCCCCATGCCCAACCACGTGAGCCGCCACCTATATATGCAATTTTAACCTCTTTTGCCTTGTTTTCCTCAAAAATCATAATTTACTCCTTATAAATATTTGATTTATACGTTAATTATATCACAGTTTT
>JAZNFR010000303.1:0-1535 GCA_045576055.1 Eubacteriales bacterium | reverse complement strand
CAACATTTTTTTCATTGTGTCAGTATCTTTAGCACCATCATCGACGTTGCATAAAATATGACAATGCAAATCAATAAAATCGTACAAAATAAATACCTCGCATATAAAACTACCTTTGATATTTTAACACATAGGTCGCATTTTGTCAATAGAAAAATATATTATTATATTCTAAAGAAGACAATATTGACAACCAAAAACATATTTGGTAAAATTGAAGTGCAAAGGTGGTGGAAAAATGAACATTCTTATTTGTGCAATAAACAGTAAATATATTCACTCATCGCTCGCTCCATGGTACCTTAAGGGCGCTCTTGCCCCAGCTGACAGGGAAAAATGCGAAATATTAGAATTTACAATAAATGAGAAAAGCGAATCAATATTGGAAAAAATATGCCAAAAAAGCTATGATGTTATATGCTTTTCAACGTATATTTGGAATAAGAAATTAGTCTTAGAGTTATCAAAAGCAGTAAAAGAAGAAACAAATGCTACAATTTTGCTAGGTGGACCCGAGGTTAGCTACAATGCTGAAGAAATTTTATCCAAATATAATTTTGTAGATTACATAATTTCTGGTGAAGGTGAAGAGCCTTTTAGTAAATTTGCGCACGGAGAAAAGTTTGAAAACATAAATGGGTTTTCTTATAGAAACGGCAGCAAAATAGTGATAAAACCTTCACACGTGTCTGAAATTGATCCACCTTTTCCTTATTCGGATGAGTATTTTGACTCCTTAAAAGGTCGCATAACGTATTTGGAAACGAGCAGAGGTTGTCCGTTTAATTGTGCTTTTTGCTTGTCGGGAAGATGCGGAGGAGTAAGGTTTTTTGACCTTGAAGAAAGCAAAAGAAAAATACTGCTTTTAGCAAATAGTGGAACCCAAACAGTTAAGTTTATAGATAGAACATTCAATGCAAATAAAAAAAGGGCAATAGAGATTTTTCAGTTTATAATCGATGCTTATAATGATAAAAAAATCCCATCCAGTGTGTGTTTTCACTTTGAAATTGAGGGTGAGCTTGTTGATGAAGCTACGCTTGAAATCTTGAAAAAGGCGCCACACGGGCTATTCCAGTTCGAAATAGGACTTCAAAGCTTTAACGAAGAAACTCTAAGCTACATTAATAGAAAAACAAATTTGAATAAGCTTTCGGAAATTATTCAAAAAATTGTTGGTTTGGGCAATATACATGTTCATATAGATTTAATTGCTGGTATGACATATGAGACAATGAATAGCTTTGCTAATGGCTTTAACAAAGCTATCAAGTTGAAACCTCATATGCTACAATTAGGCTTTTTAAAGCTTTTACATGGTGCCGATATGAGAGAGAATTTTAGTAAATATTCTTGTGAATATTCTAAAGAGCCACCATACGAAGTAATTTCTACAGAATGGATGACAAAGGATGATTTGAAAAAGCTACATATTTTTGAGGATGTTTTTGAAAAGCTTTACAATTCTTCTAGATTTCCTTCAACCTGTGAATATATTTTTTCCAAAGCTGAAAATGTCTTCAAAGCTTTGATGG
>JAZNFR010000302.1:0-3984 GCA_045576055.1 Eubacteriales bacterium | reverse complement strand
CCTTTGAAAGTGTAAGCTTTAGGTGTCTATTCATGCCAACTGGTGTTATATCTGTAATTTGTAAATTTCTTGTTATAAATACCGGACTTGGATTTGAAACACCGTATGGTTCAAGCACGGATAATTCATTTGCAAGATTGATAGTAATATCCGAGGTTTCAAGCTCACAGTCTACATCTAAGATATGCTCAGGCTCTTGACCATTAAAACAATTTTTTGCATATGCTTCGATGCGTTCTTTAAATGCTTGAAGGTTTTTGCGTTTGATACTAAGACCAGCAGCAAGCTCATGACCACCAAATTTTTCAAGCAAATCTGCTGAATCATTTAGTGCATTAACCAGGTTCATTCCACTAACGCTTCGACCGGATCCCTTACCAATTGCCTCTGGAGAAAATGGATCATCATTTCCTTCAAAAGAAATTAGTATAGATGGAACACCATATCTATCAGAAACCCTTGAAGAAACTATACCAATAACACCATGATGCCACTCTGGGTCATCTAACACCATAATGCTTTTTCCAACATAATTGTTGTTTTCGATTATTCCATACGCCATATCAGCGATTTTGTTTTCTTCAAATTGACGTTCCTTATTTATCTCACATAGCTCAAGCGCTAATTTTTCAGCAGTTACTGAATCGTTTGACAAAAATAGGTCAACCGATGTATTAGCAGAACCAATTCTGCCTGCCGCATTAATTCTTGGTGCTAATGTAAATCCAACAAAGCCAGAAGTTAATTTTTTGTCCTTTTTGTATTTTGATTGCTTTCCATCACCGTTACGGCAAATATCAATCAAGGACGCGAGTCCTATTTTATCAGTTTTCTCAGCTTGGCTAAGTCCCACCGAAATGATTATTCTATTTTCATCAACAACTGGCATAACATCTGCTACTGTACCAATAGCAGTAAGATCAGAATAGCTATATGCAATTTTTCTTGTGGCTGTGATTATGTCAATATTTGAATGTCTTGATTCAAGAGCACAAAGAAGCTTAAAAACAACACCAACTCCAGCAAGAGATTGGAAAGGATAATTTGTATCCTTTCTTTTTGGATTGATAACTGCAACAGCGTTTGGCAAAACATCCGCGCACTCGTGGTGGTCAGTAACTAAAACATCAACACCTAAGCTTTCAGCGTACTCTGTTTCATCAACTGCAGTAACGCCAGTATCAACAGTTATAATAAGCTTTGTCCCCATAGCGCCAAGCTTTTCAATTGCTTCCTTTGATACACCATATCCCTCATTTTTTCTTGATGGTATATAGTAATCCACATTTGCGCCTATGCTTTTAAGGTATAGGAAAAGTATGCTCACAGAGGTTACTCCGTCAACATCATAATCACCATATATAGAAATCTTTTCCCCAGCTGAAACTGCATCTAAAACACGCTTGACAGCTATATCCATACCGTTGAGAAGAAACGGATCATGCAGAACCTCTTGACTCTTACTAACAAAGGCCAATGCCTCCTCATAGGTTTTATAGCCTCTATTATAAATAAGCGTAGCAAGATTCTTCGTACAGCCGAGCTTTATTGCAATATCGTCGATTGCATCAGCATCGCTTGGGTTATATTTAATTACCCATTTTTTTCTTTCTACTTTACTCATAAAATCCTTTATTTTTCTAATATTGCGAGTGCAACGTTAATCCCATCAACAGCAGCACTCATAATTCCACCCGCATATCCCGCACCTTCTGCACAAGGATATACGTTTGAATCGTTTAACATATTGTATTTTTCAGTACGCAAAATACGCAAAGGAGATGATGTACGAGTTTCAACGCCCGTCAAAACTACATCCTCTCTATCATACCCTGCGATTTTTTTACCAAACCTATTAAAACCAAGCTTCAAATAATCGCACACAAACTTAGGTAGTACTTGATTTAAATCAGCAATCTCGACATTACCATTCATATAGGTTGGCATTATTCTTTTAGGTTCATTTTTTGCCTTTTCAAGATAAAAATCCTTCATTGTTTGTACTGGCGCTTTATAATTGCCACCAGCCAACTTAAATGCATTTTTTTCTAAATTTCTTTGAAATTCAATTGCTTTTTTTGGTGTATTTCCGTAATCCTCACGGTTTATTTGAACAACAATAGCAGAGTTAGCGTTTTTGCCGTCCCTTTTATAATTACTCATACCATTAACAACAATAGAATCCTCTTCACTTTGGGCAGCAACAACCTCACCACCAGGACACATACAAAAGGAATAAACACCTCTATCGTTTTCACGATGGAATATTTTATAGCTAGCAGGCTCAAATTCAGACGCAAATTTTCCATACATTGCCTCATTGATATCGCTTTGTAAATGCTCAACACGAACGCCTACTGAAAACGGTTTAGCCTCAACAGCTACACCCTTTGACATAAGATACTCGTAAGTATCTCTTGCGCTATGTCCAATTGCCAATACAAGCGAGGAATACTCAAAATCGCCTTTTGTCGTATGAGCAACACCATTGTCATATGAAAGAAGCTTTGTATTATAATGAATTTCGCCGCCTAATCTTATGATTTCATCAGCTAAATTCTTAACAACACCACGCAATACATCAGTACCGATATGGGGCTTAGCATTGTAACAAATCTCTTTTGGTGCACCAAAATCAGCGAATGTTTTTAAAACAAAGTCGCATTTAAGATCATTAATAAGGGTATTAAGCTTTCCATCAGAAAAAGTACCAGCGCCACCTGCGCCAAACTGGATATTAGTATCAATATCAAGTACTTTATTTTTGTAAAAGTTATCTACCACTTTAACTCTTGTATCAACATCCGCACCACGCTCAATAATGACAGGATTAAGTCCTGCCTTGGCTAAAGAAAGAGCGCAAAACATACCACCTGGTCCAAAGCCAACCACTAATGGTCGTTTGCTTGGCTTTTCCCCCTTACAAAAAAACTCTATTTCATTTTCTTGCATAATTTTCAGACCATGTTTTGAGAAGTCGTTGGTTTCAATATTCTTTCTACATGCTACTTCAATGCAAACGGAAAACACAAGCTTGATGTTTTCTTTATCGCGTGCGTCAATTGAACGCTTGTATATATAAGCTTCTCCAAAATTTGAAAAGGCACGAGTTTTTTTTAATCGTGCCTTAGCTATATCAAATATCTCTTTTTCGGAAACTTTTATAGAAGTCTTTATTTGTTCAACTAATACTTTCATATCATTAATCTGCAATGGTAAGAGTAACAGTTAAAAGACTGTCCTTTGCACCCTTAGTAAGCTGAGGGGCCTGATATTCATCACCGTTTTTTGTTACGATTATATATTCTTTTTTCATGTCAGCAAGCTGACTATAAGTGCCCTTTACATCAACCTTTACAGTCTCGTTTTTGATAGGAATACCATTAGTATCAACTACGATTGCATCATAGGTTTCTGTATGAAGGTCTGTGCTCTTTTCAGTAGCGAAAAGCCAAATTCCAAAAGCAACAATAAGCGACAATACGATAGGAATTATAACACCCCATTTGCTTTTCTTAGGTGTCTCCTCCTCCATAACATCGTGCATAGAGGATATATCGATTTCAGTTGTCTTTGTAAAATTTGCCATAATCTTTTATTCCTCCGTTTGAATATTCGCCTTTGAAGAAATGCGTTTTCTTTGATCCATTGGATTCTTAACTAAATACTCTTGAAGCTTTTTCTTTAAGGTTTCCTTTGTGAAGTTCCTATAAATCTTTCCCTCGTGTGCAATTGAAATAGTTCCTGTTTCTTCTGAAACAACGACAGAAACACAGTCACTTATTTCACTAATTCCAATCGCTGCACGGTGTCTTGTTCCGAGCTCGGTAAACAGCTCACGATTGGATTCAAGTGGTAATAGGCATCCAGCTGAGTGAATTCTATTGGATCTGATAACAACTGCACCGTCATGTAATGGTGCTTTGTTGAAAAAGATACTTCTTAATAATGTTCCACTAAATTGAGCATTAACAATAGTACCAG
>JAZNFR010000301.1:0-3452 GCA_045576055.1 Eubacteriales bacterium | reverse complement strand
TGGAATAAAATCACCATCATAGAATTTATAAGACTTTCCTTGATAGGTCTTTTCTAAATATGCATTTTTAATGTTTTCGCCAATGCTTAAAGAAAGAAGTGTGCCCTCTGCAAACGTTGCTTCAACGGAGATATTTTTATTAATATTTTCAAATAATAATCCGTTTTTGGTTATCTCAATTATCTCCTCAGTAGTCATGGCTTTGCCATCTATTTTAAGCTCAGAAATCCACCAGCCCTTTTCTTCGGGGGTGAAAAGATATTTTAAAGTTTCTCCTGCTACAACAGAGGCTTTTCCTGCCATTTGTGTCTTTTCAATGCCGTTGATTTTAAACTCAACATCGTAGTAATCAACCTCTTTCCAATGGGCATAAACAAAGACTACGTTTGAATTACTATAATATTCCTTGTAGTGACCAATTGCGTTAATAGTAGGATTTTCACCCAGATGGATAATGTCATCCCAGTCTATGTGGTATAAATCGCCATTTTGTGTTAGCTTTCTTGAGCCATTACCAAAATCTAAATACCAGCCATCAAAGGTATATCCCTCACGTGTTGGGGCATAAAGTGTTATGTCCTTCTCGCTATTTGCCAGCTCCTTATCGTAGTTTTTTGGGTGATTAGTACCACCACCTAAATCGTAATACACATATACCGGCTGAAGCGATGTGTCCTCGTAATACTCAATATTGAAATCATAAACCAACTGGTATCCAGAATTTGACGTTATAACATGCTGTGCCAAAAAGCTATTACCGTTTGTTATTGCATATGAAATAGTAGGAATTGACATGTTTTTATCGGAATAAGCAGACTGCTCTGTTGGTAAAAACACCACATTGCCTGTTAATTTATTTGTATAAATAACAAAGTTTTTATTTGGTAAAATATAGCTATATGCTTCTAACTCTCTGCCTGTATTAAAGCCTAAATCATTATTAGGATAATCAAACTCTATTTCCTCGCCAACCAGTCCATAGGTGACAAAGAAGTTGTTTAAATATGTATCGCTTTTTTCTCCGTTACCATAAGTCACTACTACCTTATAGTGGCCATAATTTGCTTTTCCATTGCTCGAAATACTAAAGCTGTTGGTACTGTTGTCAATAGAAACAGCAAAATCATTTGTTACATTTTTGCCATCTGAATAAATACAAATATCCTCTATGCTTGTGCCATCTGAGGCTATATATGAGTATTTTAAATTAACCTCATCATAAAAGATATTCTTTTGTTTCGTTGTACCCTCTTTTGCAACAAAATCGCCACAATACTTGCCTATTAGATTTGTTGGGTAAGCAAATCCTTCTTCGATTTTGTCATAAAAATATAGGTCCTTTTCAGTGTTAGGCTCATATATATATCCATTTACTGAGCCGATATTTTTGTCGTCATAGAAAACAAAGGATAAGCCATCTGTACCAGATTTCTCGGTATATGAATTTAAAATAATCCAAGCGCCCTTGAAAACCGTTGGTGTATCTGAGCCGTGTGTATAAACCTCTCTTTGGAAGTTATCATCCCATCCAATAACTGAAACTGCGTGATTGGAGTTTGTGTTTTTCTGATTTGGTGGCAAGTAGTATATTTGGTCACCATCCTCAACAAAGCCCTGTCTAAAGGTGAATGTCAAATATATACTACCTTTTTCGTATATATGCTGCTTGATTTGATTGATTTTTGAGCGTGAATATGATTTATAGCTCATAGAATCCGTCAAAAAGTCATTGGAATACTTATTATAGAAATTATAGTAGGCGTTTGCGTTTTCGTTTGTCATAATATACGAGTTTTCGTAAGGCAAATCGGATTCGAGCATTACGCCTGCCGCTTTCATTGCATTATAATGGGTTGCAAGAGTTCCACCCGCACCAAGCTTAGTATAGCTATCAAGGTGCTTATATGCAGAAAGTCCTGTCCATAATTCACTAAAATCATAATATTCGCCAGTTGTTTTCATTATGGCAGTTGCCATAGCCATAGTAGCGGCAAAATTCCAGCAATATCCGTGCTTGTCCTGATTTTGGGCATAAACAACATATTCATCCCTCATGCAATAGCTGGAGGGAAAATTCATTTCTTCGATTTCGTCCTCGTCGTCACTTCCAAATATATCATCAAAATCTAGCTTACCATCGAGATCTATTTCAAATCTATTGTCGATATCGATTTTGTCCTTGATTGGGAAGTCTCCCTTATCAAACTCAATTTCGGGCTTTAATGCAAGGGCAAAGCTTATATTTACCATTAAGCCAGCCATTATTAGAATCGCTAATATAAAACTGATTACGGATTTTAATTTCATTCTATTCTCCAATATAATATTATCTTATAGTCTTATTGTATCATTAAAAGCTACAATGTCAAGACATAGTTATAAAAAAGACGCCTTACTCGGCGTCTTTTTCGTCGTTTTGTTTTTCTGCTTGGCTTATACTATTTTCTTCACTCGTTATCAATGTGAGCTCCTTCTCTCTTTTTCCAGTTGTGGTGAGCCAGATGAAGAACATTCCAACGAGAAATCCTATAGTTATAGTACCTAAAACGCCTATAATATATGCGGCAAAGGTTGCCCAAAAGGTATCAAATATATCAATAAAGTAAATTGAATATTTACCATGCATTGCCATTCCAAAATACGAACGGTGGAAAACAAAGTTTAGAAAAACACCTATTCCTATTGTCGTATAAATAAACGCCAATGCCTTGCCATAATTCTTTATATTAATTCTAACCTTACCGCTAAGCATAAGGTAAAATCCGTATATTGCCATTATAAGGTGACAAGCCGCCTCACTTACGTGTATAAGCTTTGCATCCTGATGGTAATTGAAAATATATTCAACCTCGGGGCTTATAAACATAGCGACAAACATTCCAAACGAAAGAAAAGCAATTGCACAATATGCAAAATCCCTTACGCGCTTATTCATTAGTGGGGTTAGTGGTATAACTGTGCATATATATGGGCTTATATTATCAAGTGTCATAAAGCCACTTTTAAGTCCATTATGCTTATACATTGCGTAGTTCCAGCTAAAAAACAAGATGGCACATGCACTAATTAAGAGTGGATTGATAATGGGATTGTTTAGCTTTTCCTTGAAAAAGCACATTAAGAATAAAGCCGCAAAGAAAACTAAGGTGAGTACGCCAAGCATGTGCATTATGTGCATACTACGACCTCCAGGCTTCTATTTGTTTTAAATTTTTAGTTGATATATCTGTTGTTACAGTGTCCGAATCTTTTGAGCCGTTTATTTCAGGTAATGTAGGTCTTATAAGGCTGTCGCCAGGTCTAAATATTGGCAAACGAAGCGAGTTCCATTCAACCTTTGCGCTTCCCTGCCAGCCCTCTGCCCAAAGCTCAGGCTTTTCTTCTTCGTCGATTTTAGTTTTAATTGTTAATTCGTCGCATCCTGAAAAGGCACCAAGTCGGATCGTAGCCAT
>JAZNFR010000300.1:0-2128 GCA_045576055.1 Eubacteriales bacterium | reverse complement strand
AGAAAAATACGGAGCAAAGGTTACTGCGGAGGTAGAGCATAAGTACAGCGGTTTCCTTATAGATACTGAAAGCACCGTTGTAAAATTGTCAAAGAGCGCTTGCGCAATGCATGGCTTCACTCCGGATATTACTCAAACTGGCGGTGGCAGTGATGCTAACTTCCTCAACGCTTATGGCGTGCCCTGCGTAATCTTGGGAACCGGTATGCAAAACGTGCATACTGTTGAGGAGTTCATCAAAGAGGAAGTCCTTTATAACTCTGCACTTATGGTTTATGGAATCCTACAAGCCGCTGTTGAAACCGCGTGATAAAATTTTAAGCACTGTATCTAAATTTTAGGTACAGTGCTTTTGTGTTATAATGGTCTTATAAAATTTGTAGGAGACTTTTATGTTTGACGTCTTTTTGTTCTACATTGCCTTTGCCGTTTTAGGCTTTGGTGTTCTTAAAAATAAAAAGTTTGGCGCGCTACTTTCCTTTGTTGGCTATGTGCTTGCTTCAATAGATTTCCTGTGCCTTGAAATTATGGGACAGCACATTGATTACACCACCCTTAACCGCATCGACGGAACTGTGCTTGCTATGGCGCCCCAAGTTACGCCTGCTTATTTTTATGGTGGCGTTTTTGCCTTGCTCCTCGTTGCTGCGCTCCATTGGTTTGCCTATAAACGCTTGACTAGCAACGCAGCAGATGAAGAAGGCACTTTACAAAAAAACTTTTTACGTAGCAAGAATGGTGTAGCAATTTTGAGCGTGCTTGCCTTGGGTTGCTTTTTTCTTTCTGCAACGGGAACTGCCTACAAAAATATCTTGCTTTCTGCCAAGGAGCTGAAGCAAAGCTTTTCTATGAGCAGTGAGCAAATTTTAGAGAAGCTTGGTGCAAAAGGAGAATATCTTGCTCCTGAAAAGATTACTGCCCAAGCTGGCAAGAACCTTGTAGTAGTTTACTGTGAGTCTTTGGAAAGTAACTTCCTGCAAAATAAAAACTTTGCGGATGAAGTGACTCATTTAAATAATTTGCTAGACAATGGCTGGAGCAATTACACTAATTATAAATGTTTTGACGGAGCGGATTGGACTGTTGGTGCGCTGTACGCAACCCAAACTGGTTTGCCTGCTTATCTTGGCGCCAATAGCGATACACTTTTTAGCGGTGTCCGTCAAACTGGCGCAGTCTCTTACGCTGGCGTACTCAAGCAGGCTGGCTATAAGAACTTGTTACTTTCCAACGGAGATATGAATTTTGCAGGAACAGGTAATATCATGAACTGCTTTGGCTACGAGGTAAAAGGGCACGAGTTTTGCCAAGACGCAGTAAAAACTGTATGGGGTGTTCACGATTACGACCTTTTCCGTATGGCGAAAGAAGAGTATAAAAAGCTGGCGCAGGGTAATAAGCCATTTAACATTACTCTTTTGACGGTAGATACTCATTTCCCCAAGGGTGTGCCGGATAAAAGAATGCGTTCTTATGTAAATGAAAATGTTCCCGGCGGAACTCACGAATTTGCTTTGGCGAGCCTTGATTATTTGTTGGGAGATTTTGTTCAATTTATAGAAAGTCAACCCAATGGTAAAGAAACTGTTGTGGTAATTTTAGGAGACCATTTGCTGATGGGGGACTTTCGTCACACGCCTATTATCAAAAAGTTTGACAACAAGCCTCGCAGAGTAGCGCTTTTGACGAATAAGCCTATTGCGTATTTGGACAAGGCTGATGAGCTTGCCTATTACGATTTGCCTCACATTATTTTGAATTTGGCAGAGGTTAAGCATAACGCTAAGTTCAGCCAAGACATTTTCCCGCAGATGAGCGAGAAGTTCGTTGCGGATAACAAAGAACTTTTCACATCACTTAATTTAAAACTGAATGGAATGCAATAAAAAGCTGTAGCTAATCATCGTGATTGGCTACAGCTTTAGTTTTAATTTTTAATTGTTCTTTTCGCTCGCCAACTCTACACTTAATTCCGCACCAAAGATTTTGCGGAACCAGGATTGGTGGCTCTTAATTTGGTGCATTTCGATGCTGGGAATATCATCAGCAAAAATTTTAATTACTGCGCCACGTTTATCCAGGTAGGGAGCGATGTTGTTAATTTGATTGGTTTGAGAATAATCAAGGC
>JAZNFR010000299.1:0-4586 GCA_045576055.1 Eubacteriales bacterium | reverse complement strand
TCACGGTCTTTCAAAACGCACTTTAAAAATTAATGATGAGGCTCTTTATAAAATCATTGATTCCTACACCTCAGAGGCTGGCGTTCGTAATCTTGAAAGAGAGATTGCATCTCTTTGTAGAAAGGCTTCAAAAATCATTGTAGAAACAGGCGCAAAAACCGTTTCAGTTAACGAAAACAATCTTTCAAGCCTACTAGGTACATATAAGTTTGAGCCCGAAAAGATTGATGAGGAAAACCAAGTTGGCGTTGTAAACGGAATGGCATATACCTCAGTTGGTGGTGACCTGCTTAAGATTGAAGCTTCAATTATGAAGGGCACTGGAAAGCTTCAATTAACTGGCAAGCTTGGCGACGTTATGAAGGAATCCTGTGAAATTGCCGTTAGCTTTATTAGAGAAAATGCTGAAAAACTCGGTATAGACCCCGATTTTTATAAGAACAATGATATACACATACACGTACCCGAGGGTGCAGTACCTAAGGATGGTCCTAGCGCAGGTGTTACTATTACTACTGCTCTTGTAAGTATTTTAACTGGTCGTGCAGTAAAGCGCAACATTGCTATGACTGGTGAAATCACCTTGCGTGGTAAGGTTTTACCAATTGGCGGACTTAAGGAAAAAACTCTAGCTGCTTATGCTGGCGGTGTTACAGAGATTATCATTCCTAAAAAGAATGAAAAGGATATTCCAGACCTTGATTCCGAGGTTTTAGCAAACGTTAAATTCTATACAGCTTCAAGCATTTTTGAGGTTCTTGATCTCGCCCTTTGCGACGGCGAATTTATCGCCATATTAAGACATGTTGAGGAGCTTACAAAAAATGAAAGTAAATGTAAATAACGTATCATTGAAAATAAGTGCTGGCTTACCATCCCAATTTGTTCGCTCACCTATGCCACAAATTGCGTTTTCTGGAAGAAGCAACGTTGGTAAAAGCTCACTTATAAACACACTTTTAAATAGAAAATCTATGGCGCGCGTTTCTAGTGCACCAGGAAAGACAATAACCGTTAACTTTTATGACATTGATAAGAAGCTTTTCTTAGTTGACTTACCTGGCTACGGCTACGCTAAGCGCACGCTAGAAGACAAAAAAAGATGGTCACTTTTGGTTGATGGCTACTTTACATCTAACCCTAATATAGACCTTTTAAGGCTTGTTGTTCAGCTTGTAGATTCACGTCACGGCTTGACCGAGGACGACCGAAATATGGTCGATTTTTTGAATGAAACTGGCATTCCATACATTATTGTTGCCACAAAAACGGACAAGCTAAATAAAACCGAAAGGGAAAAGGCGGTTAAAGCGCTTATAAGTGAGCCTTGCCTTGCCCCTGGCACTCAAATTATTCTCTTTTCTTCCGAATCAAAGGAAGGGAAAAATGATGTTTGGGAAACAATATTAAAATATTCAGAGTAAAGTAAAATTTTAAGAAAGGATCATTATGTTTGCAGCTTTTTTGCCCACAATGGGTTCGATTTTAGACTCACTTATTGAGCTTTTACTTCGATTTCCTATTGTAATAATAGCCCTTGTTGTGCACGAGGTTGCACACGGCTTTGTTGCCTACAAGCTTGGCGATCCAACAGCTAAATATATGGGGCGCTTATCACTCAATCCAATGAGGCATCTTGACCCTATTGGCGCTATTTGTATGCTTCTTTTCCGATTTGGTTGGGCGCGACCCGTTCCTATCAATCCTGCTTATTTTAAAAACCCAAAGGTTGGAATGGCTCTTTCCTCTTTAGCAGGTCCAACAGCTAACATTATTCTTTCATTTATCGGCTCATTCTTTTATGTTTTATCGGTAAAGCTAGCAAACTTGATTTTAGCGGCAACACAAATTTCTGCACTGGTTACACCTCTTTCGTATGTTTGCCAGTTCTTCGCACTTTTTGCTATTTTAAATATGTCATTAGCAATTTTTAATTTAATTCCGTTGCCACCACTCGATGGCTCGCGAATCTTGTCGATTGTACTACCTCAAAAGGCATATTTTGGCATGATGAAATATGAAAGACACATTGGAATTGGGTTTATGATTGTTTTACTTGTTGATTCTTATTTTCTTGGTGGATATATCACAGGTGCGCTTTCCGCTGTTGTTTGGTTTATAGTGGTTGATTTGTTCATACCACTTTTTGAGCTGATATTATTCTTTATTTAGAGGACAAATATGGAACAGATTATTTACAAAATGGAGCTATTTGAAGGGCCTTTAGACCTTCTATTAAGCTTGATTTCAAAAAATAAAATGAGCATTGAGGATATTAAAATATCCGTTATTTGCGACCAATATATGGACTATATCAAGACAATGCAATCGCTTGATATTGAGCTTTCGTCCGAATTTATAGTTATGGCCTCGCAGCTTATGCTAATCAAGAGCAGAACCTTGTTACCTCGTATGCAAAATGATGACGAGGAGGACCCTGCTGAGGAGCTCGCACGTGCGCTTTTAGAATATAAGCGAGCAAAGGAAGCCTCGGAAAAGCTAAGTGGTATGTATTCGACTTATTCAGGTAGATTTGAAAAGGATACAGACGAAATCCCAGCAGACCGTTCATACGTTGCTGACCACAATGTTGAGCTTCTTTCTGCTGCACTTATGCGAATAATGAGCAATATTGAGGTTAGTGACGAGGTTGCATCAGAGAAAATCAAGCCACTTATAAGCACTCGTACTGTTTCCGTTGGTGAAAAGGTTTTCGCAGTATTGCGTGTTTTAGTTGTTCATGGTGGTCATGTCAATGTTATTGACTGCTTCGAAGGCATTAGAACCAAGCATGAGGCTGTTGCAACATTTATGGCAATTCTTGAAATGCTTCGTGCAGGTAGAATCACTCTTGAAGAGGAAACCATTCAAAACGAAGGCGTAATTAATTTAGAAAACAACGTATATATTAACCTATATTCAGGCAAAATAAGACAAGCAAGTGAGGAAAACAATGGATAATCAAATTAAATTTGACAGCAAGGATTTCGATAGTGTTATCGAGGCTATTTTATTTGCTGCAGGACACCCTGTTAGCTATGCTACCCTTGGAGAAACACTCGACCTATTTGAATCACAGGTTAAGAAAAAGGTAATTGACTTTGCCAAAAGATATAATTCCGACAAATCAAGAGGTATTATGCTTCTTGCTTTTGAAGACTCTTGTCAGCTTTGCACAAAGGAACAATATATACCATTCATAAAAGAGGCACTTGGAATACGAAAAGGTGGCAACCTATCAGCATCATCCCTTGAGGTTTTAGCTATTGTTGCATATAACGAGCCTGTTACACGTGCTTTTATTGACACGGTAAGAAAGGTTGACAGCGCATACGTTGTTGCTTCTCTTTGCGAAAAAAATCTACTTGAGGTATGTGGACGATTGGATGTTCCAGGTAGACCAAATCTATATAAGACAACATCTACATTTTTAAGATGCTTTGGTATTGAATCACTTGAACAGCTACCATATGTAGATTTACCTCGCTCACCTGTTGAAGGTGAAATCATTCCACTTGATATTGAAATACCAGAAGCACAATCAATAAACAGTGAAATAATAGACGAATTAATCGAAGAAAATAAGGCAATTAACGAAGAAATCGCCTCAACCCAGTTAACAATAGAATAAAAGTAACGCTGCCCGTCTTACATAACAAAAATGGCACCCTGTGTATAAATTTTATATTTACACAGCATTTTTAGAACTTTTAAGTGGGGGCAAAATGAACATATCTTTACTTGCTTTTTTTCTTCTAGTTGCATCTTTAATTTTTTTATTTTTCTGCAAGGTCAATCTTGTAATTGTGTATAAAAACGGCTTCAAGATTTTTTACAAAATCCTTTTTATTCGAATCAAGATTTACCCTTTCAAAAAAGATAAAAAGAGTCAAAGCACGCTTGATGGCATAAAAGATGCTAAAAATGCATTTAACACACTTAAAAATTACAGAGAACTTTCTAGGTCGATTTTTGGATTTTATTATCGTGCACTACGACTTAAAATTATTGATTTTGATTTACTTGTCGCTTCAAAAGCCCCCTCATCTACTGCACTTTGCTATTCTTTTGCCTTGCAAGGGATTTCTTACCTTTTAAAATATGCAGAAAACAATTTAATAATACAAATCCCTAAGGATTCATGCATTAATATAGAAGCAGATTTCATAGGCACACAGCCACATTTTAGAACTCACTTTGTTATTTACACATATTTAGGACCTCTTGTTTTCACCAGCATTTTATCGTTGTTAAAAAGGATTTTTGCATTTTGTAGGAGGCTTTATAATGGAGATTTCAAAGCAAAGCGAGCTAATTAAATCCTCGCTTGAGGAAATTAGAGAGCTTTTAAGCTCAAATATGGTTTTGGGAGAGCCAATTGATTTAAACAATGGTGCATCAATAATTTCCATATCTAAAATCAATCTCGGGGTTGCCAGCGGTGGCGTTGATTATTTAGGTAAATATAACACATCAGCAAAAAACTTTGGTGGTGGCGGTGGTAGTGGTATTTCTATTGAACCGATTGGCTTTTTAGTTTCGCATCCAAATGGCAATGTAGAGCTTTTATATTTTAACAAAGCGCC
>JAZNFR010000298.1:0-3153 GCA_045576055.1 Eubacteriales bacterium | reverse complement strand
TCTTTCGAGTACCAATGATATCATATAATTAATGAAGGAGGGAAGTAAAGTGCCAAGAAGAGGTCAAATTTCCAAAAGAGATGTATTACCAGATCCACTTTACGGTTCAAAGCTCGTAACAAAGCTCATCAACAACATCATGCTTGATGGTAAGAAGGGTGTAGCTCAAAAGATTGTTTACGACGCATTTAAGATCGTAGAAGAAAAGACTGGTGAAAATGGTCTTGACGCATTCGTAGCAGCTCTTGAAAATGTAATGCCAGTATTGGAGGTTAAGGCTCGCCGTGTAGGTGGATCTAACTACCAAGTACCAATGGAAGTAAGAGCAGAAAGAAGACAAACACTCGGTCTTCGTTGGATAACCGTTTATTCAAGAAACCGTGGCGAAAAGACAATGGCTGAAAGACTTGCAGGCGAAATACTCGATGCTAAGAACAGCATGGGTGGAGCTTTCAAGAAGAAAGAAGAAACACACAGAATGGCTGAAGCTAATAAGGCTTTCGCACATTACAGATATTAATAGTCACCCGTACTATTTGAAAGGAAAAAACACAGATGCCAAGAGAATATTCACTTGAAAATACCCGTAATATTGGTATTATGGCGCACATCGACGCTGGTAAAACCACTACTACAGAGCGTATTTTGTTTTACACAGGTAAGACACATAAAATAGGTGAAACTCACGAGGGTTCTGCAACAATGGACTGGATGGAGCAAGAGCAAGAAAGAGGTATCACAATTACCTCAGCTGCTACAACATGCTTCTGGTCAGGTTCAGCTAATCAGTACCCAACCACACGTATCAATATTATCGATACCCCTGGTCACGTTGACTTCACCGTTGAAGTACAGCGTTCACTCCGTGTCCTTGACGGTTCTGTAACCGTATTCTGTGCTAAGGGTGGCGTAGAACCACAGTCTGAAACCGTTTGGAGACAGGCTGATGAGTATGGCGTACCACGTATGGCATATGTTAACAAAATGGACATTATGGGAGCAGACTTCTATCGTGTTGTAAGCATGATGAAGGAAAGACTCCATGCTAACGCAGTACCAATTCAGTTGCCAATCGGCTCTGAAGACACATTTAGAGGTATCATTGACCTTTTTGAAATGAAGGCTGATGTTTACTATGATGAGCTTGGTAAGGATATGAGAGTTGAAGATATCCCAGATGAGCTAAAAGCAAAGGCAGAAGAGTATAGATCAAATATGGTCGAATCTATCTGCGAAACAGATGATGATCTTATGATGATGTACCTTGAGGGCGAAGAGCCATCTAATGAAGAGCTTAAGGCTGCACTTCGTAAGGCTGTTATTGCAAACAAGATTGTACCAGTTGTTTGTGGTACTTCTTATAGAAATAAGGGCGTTCAAAAGCTCCTCGATGCAGTTATTGATTATATGCCTGCACCAACTGATATTCCTGCTATTAAGGGTATTCATCCTGACACAGGCGATGCTGATGAGCGTCACGCAAGCGATACTGAGCCATTCTCAGCACTTGCATTTAAGATTATGACAGACCCATTCGTTGGAAAGCTCTGCTTCTTCCGCGTATATTCAGGTTCTGTTGAAGCAGGAACAAGCGTGTACAACTCCTGCAAGGATAAGAACGAAAGATTCGGACGTATCCTCCAAATGCACGCAAATGACAGAAAAGACATTGATATTTGTTATGCTGGTGATATCGCAGCTGTTGTAGGCGTTAAAAATACAACAACTGGTGATACATTCTGTGACGAAAAGCATCCTATCATTCTTGAATCAATGGAATTCCCAGAGCCTGTTATCAGCGTAGCAGTTGAGCCAAAAACAAAGGCTGGTCAAGAAAAGATGGGTATTGCTCTTGCAAAGCTTGCAGAAGAAGACCCAACATTTAAGACATACACAGATGAAGAGACAGGACAAACAATTATCGCTGGTATGGGTGAGCTTCACCTTGAGATTATTGTTGACCGTTTGCTCCGTGAATTCAAGGTTGAAGCTAACGTAGGTAAACCACAGGTTGCTTACAAGGAAACAATCCGTAGAGAAGCAAATGTTGACCATAAGTATGCTCGTCAGTCTGGTGGTAAGGGTCAATATGGTCACGTTAAAATCATTATGGAGCCAAACGAGCCTGGTAAGGGTTATGAGTTCATCAACAAGGTTGTTGGTGGTGCTATTCCAAAGGAATACATTCCATGCGTTGACGCAGGTATTCAAGCTGCATCACAAACTGGTGTTCTTGCAGGTTACCAAGTAGTTGACTTCAAGATTACACTTTATGATGGTTCATACCACGAGGTTGACTCATCAGAAATGGCGTTCAAGATTGCTGCTTCAATGGCATTCAAGGAAGCTATGAAGAAGGCTGATCCTGTTCTTACTGAGCCAATCGTTAAGGTAGTAGTAGTAACTCCTGACGACTATATGGGCGACGTAATCGGAAGCCTTAACTCACGCCGTGGACAAATCCAATCCATGGACCCTGTAGCTGGTGCACAACAAATCACAGCTATGGTTCCTCTTGCTGAAATGTTCGGTTATGCAACAACATTGCGTTCAACAACACAAGGTAGAGGTAACTACTCAATGGAGCCAGATCACTTCGCTGAGGTTCCAAAGAATATCCAAGAGCAGATTATGAATGCTCGTGGCAAAAATAACTAATTTTAGTTAACCAATTAAAAATAAAAATAAAAATAAAAATAATTTAATTCGGAGGAAAATTCAAATGGCTAAGCAGAAATTTGAAAGAACAAAACCCCACGTAAACATTGGTACCATCGGTCACGTTGACCACGGTAAGACAACACTTACAGCAGCAATCACAAAGACACTTTCCTTAAACGGCGGCGCTGAGTTCATGGACTACAGCCAAATCGATAACTGCCCTGAGGAAAGAGCAAGAGGTATCACAATCAACTCCCGTCACGTTGAGTAC
Organism: Eubacteriales bacterium; assembly: GCA_045576055.1. Lineage (GTDB taxonomy): Bacteria > Bacillota > Clostridia > Oscillospirales > CAG-272 > RGIG2000. The sequence continues at coordinate 221 of JAZNFR010000298.1, read as the reverse complement.
GAGACAGCTAATCGTCACTACGCTCACGTTGACTGCCCAGGCCACGCTGACTACGTTAAGAACATGATTACCGGTGCTGCTCAGATGGACGGCGCTATCTTAGTAGTTGCTGCTACCGACGGTCCAATGCCCCAGACAAGAGAACACATCCTTCTCGCTCGTCAGGTAGGCGTTCCCTATATCACAGTATTCTTAAACAAGACTGACCTTGTTGACGATCC
>JAZNFR010000297.1:0-5280 GCA_045576055.1 Eubacteriales bacterium | reverse complement strand
ATGGATGATTTAAGTTCAAATAACAATGTATTCTCTTATGCAGGAAAGAATGGAAAAGGAATAAAGGTAACAATAGGTAAAGAGGTAACAAAAATACCTGCTTATTTGTTCTTTTCATACAGTACTTCAAATTCACCAAAGATAACAAGCGTAACCTTTGAAGAAGGTAGTGTTTGTGAAAGTATAGGAGAATGGGCGTTCACTTGTTGCACAAGCTTGACAAGTATAACTATAGGTAATAGCGTAACAAGTATAGGAAGCAGTGCGTTCAGAATTTGCTCAAAATTGACAAGTGTAACAATACCCGATAGCGTAATAAGTATAGGAGAACGGGCGTTTTCTAATTGCGATAGCTTGACAAGCGTAACTATTGGGGATAGCGTAACAAGTATAGGAGACTATGCGTTCCAATATTGCACAAGCTTGACAAGTGTAACTATAGGAAATAGCCTAACAAGTATAGGAGACTATGCGTTCTATAAATGCGATAGCTTGACAAATATATCTGTTGATGAAAACAATAGTTCATATAAATCAATAGACGGTAACTTATATACTATAGACGGAACTACTCTAATACAGTATGCTATTGGCAAGCAAGATACTTCTTTTGTAATACCTAATGGCGTAACAAGTATAGGAAACTATGCATTCGATGGTTGTACAAGCTTGACAAGTATAACTATACCCAAAAGCGTAATAAGTATAGGAGAAAGTGCGTTCTCTTACTGTAAGAACTTGACAAGTATAACTATACCCAAAAGCGTAACAAGTATAGGAAACTTTGCGTTCTGTGATTGCACAAGCTTGAGAAGTATAACTATACCAAATAGCGTAACAAGTATAGGAGACTCTGCGTTCCGTGATTGCACAAGCTTGACAAGTGTAACTATAGGTAATAGCGTAACAAGTATAGGAGAAAGTGCGTTCTCTTACTGTGAAAACTTGACAAGTGTAATTATTGGAAATAGCGTAACAAGTATAGGAGAATATGCGTTCTATCAGTGCAAAAGCTTGAAAATAATATATTGCAAAGCTAAAATCAATTTTGATTCGTGGGATAATTCGAACATTTTATGTACTGTATATTGGTACAGTGAAAATGAGCCAACCGATTGGGGCTACTATTGGCATTATGTTGATGGTGAAGTTGTTGTTTGGTAACAATAGACCCGTTCGGCTACTATTAGGGTAGCGACAGAAAGAGATTTTATCGCTAACGTTTCAGAATGACAAAAGAAAAGAGACCTCGTTTTTCGAGGTCTTTTTTACGTTGTAGGGGAGCATAGTATGCTCCCGTTTTTTACAATCCCTCAGTCGCTAAAGCGACAGCTCCCTTTGCAAATGAGCCTTGTCTGTCCCTACGCGTACCGTTAATTTATGGTATCATTTCTAGGGTGCTTATTGTTCTAGTTGTGTTTGTGGCGACGAAAGATTAAACGGGACATAGCAACTGGATTGAATGGAATCAAGGGGTAAAGATATGAATGCTTTCCGTTTACTGTTTTTGTACTGATAATCATTGCTATTCCAATTATAGCACCGAGGAGCAGCCCCCAACCACCAAAGATGGCGACGAGGCACAAGGTAATTATACGGACGAATTTAAGCGCATAGCCAAGCTCATAATTAGATTGGGTAAAGCTTGCCATTGACACTATTGCCATATAGAAAATTACGTCAGCACTAAGCCAACCGACCTGTACTGCAAAATCTCCTAGTAAAAGTCCACCAATAACTCCAAAGGAGTTAGACATAACGCTTGGTGTGTTAAGTGAGGCTAGCTTTAATCCATCTACTACAAATTCAACAAGCAAAAGCTGAACAAGTATAGGCACAGCGCCAGTATCGTTAGGAACGACAAAATATAACCATTCTGGCACTATTTGAGGATTGGTTGCTAAAAAATACCATATAGGTGTTAGTACCACTGCACTCCAAAAAACAAGCTGACGAACGAGTCGCAAATATGTGCCTGTTATTGGTGTAAAATAATAATCATCCGTGTCCTGCAAGAAATCAAAAATAGAGGTTGGTAGTATTATTGCCTCGGGAGAGGTATCACATAAAATTATAACATTTCCCTCTAAAATTGATGCACAAGCGCAGTCCGGTCTTTCTGTGCATCTAACCTTTGGGAATGGATTGAAGGAATTTCCCTTAATTAGGCATTCTATAAGGCTTTGATGACCCATAGGCAATGCGTCTGTTTTTATATTTTCGATTTTCTTTATAAGCTTATTTACATACACTGGGTCGGCTTTTTTATCAAGATAGACGACCGAAATATCAGTTTTAGATTTTTCTCCTACGTTTAAATATTTTACTGTAAGATTAGAGTCTCTTATTCTTCGTCTAATCATCGCAGTATTAAAAATCAAGGTTTCGACAAATCCATCGCGTGCGCCACGCATTACTCTGTCGTTGCCTGGTTCTTCCGTTGTTCTTGCAGGATATGAACGGGCATCAACTATTATTGCACCGTTTCCAAAGCCCTCTGCCAAAATTGCTGAGCAGCCAGAAAGGACCATTGTAATTAATGTATCTATATCAAAAACGGCATCAACCTCGACACTTGGTACGCTTTTTTTAGCAAATTCAATGGCTGCGCCCTCTTTTCCATCGCCAAAATCCTTGACAGTTGTTAGGTGCATCATTAATTTTTGCATAATAGCAGAGGTTACAAAGCCGTCGATATAATACATTACCACCTTAGACGAGCTTATCTCCATCTCTCTTTTGATTATATCAAAATTTTCTTTAACCCTTAATATCTCATCAATAGCTTGTATATTTTCATCCAAATCAAATGAAAGCTCACGCATAAAAACCTCCATAGCTACTAGTATTTACGGAGGTTTTATTTTTAATCATTTATTTTTGAAAAACTGATAGAAATAGCAAGGAAGCATACCATTATAAAGCTTTCTAACCTTGTCTGCACGTCTTGCAAAAAGTGTTTGAAAGTTTTCGTGGCTTGTAATAATATATTGCTGCCACTTATCAAGTGTTGCAAAGTGCTTGCCCATTTTTCTATATAGGTCCTCTGTTTCCTTCATTGAAAAAAGTCTTTCACCATACGGGGGATTGCAAACTATAGTGCCACGGCGACCCTCGGTTTTAATTGTTAATGCATCTTGGGTGAAAATTTTAATATTTTTGGATACCCCTGCATTTTTTGCATTTTCCTTGGCGATTTCAACGCATTCTGGATTTATGTCCGAGGCGTAGGCTTCAAAGCTACTATCGGTTATGATTTTTGCCCTTGCCTCTTCTCTTGCATTCTCCCATACTGTACTTGAAATTTGAGGAAATGCTTGTGCATCAAATTTACGATTAATACCAGGCGCTATATTTAGCATTAGCATTGACGCTTCAATAGCAATAGTGCCTGAGCCACAAAACGGATCCCAAAATAGAACATCCTCACGAGGGCGAGAAAGCTTTGCCAATGCACAAGCTAGTGTTTCTCTTATTGGTGCTTCGTTTGATTTTGGTCTATATCCTCTTTTGTGAAGAGGTGTGCCTGATGTGTCAATCATTAAGGTGCATCTATTTTTGAAGAGAAAAAAGTCGATTTGATATTTAATTTTCGTTTCTGAAAACCAAGAAATGCCATACTTATTAGATAGTGATGATGCAACTGCTTTTTTGATGATTTTTTGGCAATCTGGCACGGAAAATAGTGTGCTTTTTATAGAGTGCCCTCGCACTGGGAATTGGTCGTCCTTCCCTATCCATTCGTGCCAAGGAAGCTTTTTTGTTCCCTCAAAAAGCTCATCAAAGGTGGTTGCGTAAAACTCGCCAATTTTTATATATATTCTTTCGGCAAAGCGTAAGTTGATACTAGCTCTTGCAAGTGCATTTTCATCACCTAAAAAGCTGATTCTACCATCCATTGTTTCAGTGCGCTTATATCCTAAGGAATCTATCTCCTCACCTAACAAGCCTTCAAGCCCGAAAAGGCAGGTCGCGACGTATTCAATTGCCATTTTCTACTCCTTTCGCCGCGATAGTAAAGGACATTTCACACCACTTACCATACTCACTTTCAGCCTTTATGGTTTGTCCGTGAGCCTCAACAATGGCTTTTGAAATGAACAAGCCAAGACCTGTTCCTGTCTTATCAAGACCTCTTGATTTATCGCTCTTGAAGAAACGGTCAAATACAAATGGTAAATCCTCGTTTGAAATTCCTATTCCTTCATTATACATTTTGAATATAATTGTATTTTCGTCCTGATACTTTAGGCTAACCTTATATTTCGCTCCCTCGTGCGAGAACTTGACTGCGTTATGGCAGAGGTTATATATAACTTGATTGATTGCGTCCTTATCGCCATAAGCCTCTAGGTCAAAATTGTACATATCAAATTCTATATCAAGCTTCTTTTCCTCAATTGATTTTTCGAATGAAAGTACCGTTTGACGAACCAACTCGCTAATATTAAAGTACTTAAAGTCGAACTTTCTATCTCCCGACTGCAAGCGTGAGATGTCGAGAAGTGAGGTAACCAAGCGACTCAAGCGCTTAACTTCATTTTTGATTATATTAAGGTAATATTCTTCCTTTTCTTTAGGGATTGCGCCGTCTAAAATTCCATCTATAAATCCTGCTATTGTGGTCATAGGGGTTTTGAGGTCGTGTGAAACATTGCTCAAGAAATTCTTTTGCATTTCGTCCTTTGACTGAATAGCTATTGCCATTTTATTGAACGAATCAGCAAGCTCGGCAAGCTCGTCATTACCGCGAACCTTTACTCTTACATTATATCTACCACGTGAGAAGCTCTTTGCTGCACGTCCAATTTCGCGAAGTGGCTTCATTGTGTAATAGCTAACGCCATAAATTGCAATAAGTGAAGCAAGTGTAATCCATAGAATAGTTGTAAAAATGGCAATCATCATATCGCGCATCATTTGGTCATTCTCAGTGTTACCTGGGTCGTAGCATATAACAGCGCCAACAAATTTTTCCTCATATTCTGGAATTGGCTCTATTTCTTCACTATCGGGCTCAGAATCGGTAGTGCTATCGTTTTCTGAAGTGGTTGAATCTTCAATTTCAGTTTCACTATCAATGGTGCTTTCGTCCTTTGAGCCTTGATTATTTATATCATCTGTTTCAACCATGTCAAATTCGTCTAAAATAGGTGGTGGAACTAAGGCCTGTACATTTATTGCTGTTGCATAAAGGTACACTGATTCATTAAAATATCCATCTGCGGTATCACTGGTTGAGACAACCTCATCACGCATAATTTTATTCAAAAATGAGCG
>JAZNFR010000296.1:0-5711 GCA_045576055.1 Eubacteriales bacterium | reverse complement strand
TTTTTCAAATAATCTATATCATTTGGTATAATTTTTTCTTGCACCAAGGAAATAAAGGAAATTAGGTACTTTACAGTTTTTGCAAATTCCTTTGAATCACCATTTTGGGCTGCAGAAAAAAGGACCTTTGTTGCAAAATTTCTATCCGTTTTGCCAATGCTTGCGTCACCATATGCGGTAAGCAAAAGCTCCCACCCTGTGTCGGTAATTGTGATATCCTTTAAATCAAGATTCCTTATTAAAAGAACAATATCAGCATTTTGCAATTTCTTAGCAAGGCCATTTTCAAATGTATCATTGCCAAAAAGCTCCGCACAAACAAAGCCATATTTTATAAGGGCATCTATGTTCTCTGCACCTACATCGCTAATGAACAGCTGTTTCCCTCTTTCATATTCCTTGGCTTTTTCTAAAAGATATGGACTGCCTAGCTTTTCGTATGTAGCCATTTGTTTTTCGTAGCATATATCAAATTCGCTTATCGCTAGCTGGAATAAAACCTCCGAGAAAATCTTAGACGCTTTAAATCTAGTTAATTCCCAGTACGCAGACTTTATTTTTTCTGCACCATCATTATAGTCACCATTCACAAAATCCACAAGTCCACCAGCAATCTCTTCTGAATAGCTTTCTATTGTATCGAAGGATGCTATATATTCTTCCTCTGTTAGCTCAAAGGATGCTCCTTCAATTATCGTCTTAGCTTGCTTTAATGCCTTATTCTTTGCCTCGTTTGTTAGTTTTCCTGTCTTGATTTTTTGATAGTCACACAAAAGGCTGTAAATGATATCTTTTGCATCTTCCTTTGCCTCTAAAGATAGTGAATAATCCTTTTCTTCTGATATTATTTCAAGCTTTGTTTTTAGTTCAGTCTTTTTCCCACAACCAACAAGGGCAAACATAATTATTAATGTCACAAAAAGAAATGCTATTTTGATTACTTGCATCTTGCTTTTCATAATTTGCCCTCCTTAAAAATACTATTTATAATGAGTATATCACACTAGTGCTAGAAATGTCAATAGCATTGGTTATATATCTATGATATATAAAATCACTGTCTCAAGGTATTGACAAATATAATAATATATGATATAATATGTGTTACAAAAATTTGCTTTGGAGGAAATAACAATGAAAAACAAAAAAAGAATTTTTTTATGTGCAACTTTGATTGTTTCACTTCTTTTCGTTGTGATGATGTTTGCTTCCTGCGGTGGATGCTTAAATCACAAATGGACTGAGTGGACTGGTACTGAAGAAGCTACCTGTCAAGGACAAAATCAAATTCGCACATGTACAAAATGTGGCGAAACTGAAACCCAATTTAATAGCGACGCTAAGGGCGAAGTTCATAACTGGGGCGAATGGAAGGATGGCGGTGCCGATTGCGAAGGTACTCTTATGACACGTAAGTGCCAAAATTGTAAGCAAAAGGAAGAACAGCTTGACACAACAAGACAAGAACACGATTTTGGCGAGTGGGAAGAAACTGGCGCATACTACTGCACCGGTGCAACCGAATCTAAGCGTACCTGCTCTATTTGCGATTTCGTAGAGACAAAGGCCGAGGGTGGCAATGGCTCACATAGATGGAGCGAATGGGAAGTGGTTGAAGAACCTACTTGTGCCGAGGCTGGATTAGAAGAGCGCGCTTGTACAAAATCAAGATGCGAAGCAACTGAAACCAGAGAAATCGAACCAACTGGCGAGCACGACTTCAATAAGAAGGGCGTTTGCAGAGACTGTGGCGCATTAGAGAGCGAGGTTTCAAAGGACGAGGAGTCTGAAGAAAACAACAATAATAACAATAATAATGATGACGACGAGGATGACACCAATAGTGACACCAATAGCGGCAATAAGCCTGGTCAAGGTGGTAGCATAGAGCTTCCTGACATCAATCTCGATTTCGACTTTGACCTTAGTGCCTTTGATTCAGTTGCTATCAAGGTAACCGATGCTAGCTTCGAAGTAGACAATTATATCACAAGCTTCCCTGAATATTTCGGTGTTTACTCCATTACAATTGGTGAAGGATACCTCGCGCTTGACGACAACGACAAGCTAGAAGGCTATGGTAAGGCTACCATTAACACAAAGGGAACTGAAACTGGCGTTGACAAGAACTTCGACGCACAGTTCTACATTGAAGATAACAACATTTATTTTGACTTTGGTGGCGGATTTATGGAGACAAACTCTTCTATAAATATGCCAAACCATGCTTTTAAGATTTGTCTTGATGACGTAATTGGTCTAGTAGATTTCGAAAGCATTATTAGCGAAGCAGAATCTGCATATGGCGATGTTGAGGCTATTTTGCCTGATGTAGAAGACTGGATGAACGATGTATTCTTCCCAATTCTTGAAAGCATCGAGCTTGATGATATACAAGATTTCAGCGGTAGCGTTTTAAGCAAGTTTATAAAGGTTGAAGAAAACAGAAACGGCTCAACTACACTTTCATTCAACTATGAATATGTAATAGAAATTGTTGAAGCATCTACCGATGCATCAATTAGTGAGCTTGTTGATATGCTCCTTGCAGATGGCACATTTGAAGCTGTTGAGGATATCATTCTTGGTGGTGACATTTACGAATTAACTATGGTTGATGCTATCAACTATATTGAAACTGAAAGAGGTCTTGATTTACAAGCAACTCTTGATGCAATTGACGCTATTATAGCTATTGTTTCTGGAGACAGCTCAATGACTCTTGTTAAGGTATTGAACCAATATGCTGATGCAGGCTTACCTGACAACTTTGACTTCTATGAATTTGCTTTAGATAACGAATATTCTGACTATACAGTAATGGATGCTATTAGATATGCAGTTGGTGGCAACAATACTGATAGAGAAATCCAAACACAAATAGCTGGCTATATCGCACAATGCAGAAGCTATACTATTTATGATTTCATCTTGCCAGACAATCAATCAACAAATAGTAATATTCCTACACCTGATGAAATAGTTGAATATGCTGTTTCTCTTATTGATACCCTTTATGCTGTGTCACCATACTCAATCACACTTGCAGCTGATGGCACATTTGAAAGCGTAAAAATCTTCTCTAATTCATTTAGATTCGTTTTCGATGAAGACAACATCGGTCCTACACCAGTAAGTGTAGCTACTATTGAAGTTGTTATTGACAAGGATTTCAATGTAGTAGCAACTCTAGGCTCTGGCGAGCTTACATGCTCAGGCGAGCTTGAGATTATACCTGGCGAAACAGTTAGGGTTAACACAAGTGCAGCAAATTCACTCAAATCAAAGCTTGACTCTGTTCACGTTCTTACTCAAACTGAAATAGTAAGCCTTCTTAGCAATGAATTTTCTCATGCATACTACGATTCAAATGACAATTGCTACTATGCATTCAGAAATTATTCTTATGGAGTTAGAGTATGCAAGATTATACCAACAACTGTTGCTGTGGCAGCGTTTGATTACTGTGGCGGTCCTGTATACTCAAACTTGTTCATTTATTCAACCGCTTGGGTTGATTACTATTCAATGGATGTAGATTATAACTACGTAGTTAACAACGCTTATTTCTCCGATGATTTTGAGATTGAGGCAATCGACTTCCGCTATCAATATGGCTCTGTTTCATCGGCATATGTTCCTTCACAATTCGGACATAACTACACATTGAATTACGATTCTTATAATGATAATCTCACCTGTGGCGATATTTATTATCATGAATATACATGTACAAACTGTGGTGACACATATCGTTCATATAATTCAATCTCACACGACTATAGAGCTCATTACGTGCTACTAAATCCTTACCAAGGAATAAATGGTGGAGTTGTAAGTAAGTATGGTTGCTCAATATGCGGTGAAAGTGTAAACGACTATTATTATGACAACTACGACGGACACGAAATTTCTGTAAATAGTGTTCTTGGTGGAGAAGTATACAATTTTGATTATGGTGATGGATTTGCATTCTCAGTAACTATTGACGAAAGCACAGCTGGTTACTATAAATTCTACTCAACAGGATATTATATTAATAATGTTGACACTTATGGTACAATCTACTACTTAGACGATTGGGGATATACAACCTTCATCACTTCTAGCGACGACTATGATGGATATGACTTTGCTTGCTTTGCTACATTAGAGGCTGGCAAAACATATGTTTTCCTTTCTGATTTTGAGCTGTCCGATTATAGCATATTCTTAGAAAAGGTTGACGTATCAGAATACTGCAGTATGAATGGTCACAACTATGAAAATGAATACAAGCTTGTAGACGAGAGCATGGGAGTTGCAGGTGGCTTCACTGGAGGAAGGTATTGTACGATATGCGGAAATGTTGATGAATATTCTTCAACACATAACGTATCAATAACCACCAACCTTGACTGCGAAGTATACGATTATTATGGTTCTCTTGCATTCTCAGTTACTATCGATGAAAGCACAGCTGGTTACTATCAATTCTATTCAGAAGGATATAATATTAATGGTGTTGACACACGTGGAACAATATACTACATTGACGATTGGGGCGTACTATCTTATCTTACCAACAGCGATGACTATAACGGATGGGATTTTGCTTGCTTTGCTACATTAGAGGCTGGTAGAACATATGTTTTCGTAACAGATTTCGAATATTCTGACTATTCTTTGTATCTAAGCCTTTATATATAAAGTTTAAACAAAACAGACTCGGCTTTTCCGAGTCTGTTTTTATTTGCATTTAATTAAAAATTGTGGTATAATAAATAGGCAAGCTAAAAGGAGGTGTAATATGCAATTTCTTGAATTTTTAGCGAAATTTAGAACACCATTTTTTGATAATCTTTTTCTTTTGCTAACTGAGCTTGGTGGCGAAATGGTCTTTATTGCTATTGCGGTAATAACCTTTTGGTGTTTTTCAAAAAGAGATGGATACTTACTCCTCTCTATCGGATTTTTTGGAACTATTGTAAATCAATTTTTGAAAATATCGTTTAGAATATTACGCCCGTGGGATATTAACCCGAGCTTTCAGGCAGTAGAGGCGGCAATCCCCGACGCTGGAGGCTTTTCCTTTCCTAGCGGTCACACGCAAAACGCAGTTGGCACCTTTGGTACAATTGGGGTTATTACAAACAAAAGGTGGCTAAAGGTTATTACCTTTGCAATTTGCATAATTGTTCCCTTCTCACGTATGTATCTCGGTGTACACACCCCACTTGACGTTTTATTTTCCTTTTTCTTTGCCATTTTAGTTATCACACTTGTAAAGCCACTTTTCTACCATATATATTCAAAGAAATATGGGATGTATATATTTATTTTAGCAATGGGATTAATTGCGCTTTCGTTTTTAATTTATGTTGAAATAATTTTTGACCCGTCCATTTTACCAGCTAGCCAAATGCACAACTACACATCAGCACTTAAAAATGCGTATCTTATCTTTGGTGCTTTAATTGGTGTTTTTATTTCTTATTTAATTGAAAGCAAGCTTGTAAAATTTGAAACGCGTGGAAAGTGGTATACGCAAATACTAAAGTCCGCTATTGGTCTGATTTTAGTTCTTGGACTTTTGGAAGGACTTAAAATACCATTAAATGCTATATTTGACAAGGACACTATAGGACGTGCAATTAGATACTGCCTTGTGGTTATTTTCGCTGTTGCTATATACCCTATGTCCTTTAAATACTTTAAGCGATTAGAAGATA
>JAZNFR010000295.1:0-2372 GCA_045576055.1 Eubacteriales bacterium | reverse complement strand
GGGTACGCCTATAAAAACGGTGTTAAAATTATTGGTGATATTCCAATTTACACGGCTCTTGACAGTGCCGATGTTTGGGCAAGCAGTGCGCTTTTTCAGTTAAATGAAAATAAAGAGCCAACCTTTGTGGCAGGGTGCCCACCAGATGGATTTTCTAAAACGGGTCAGCTTTGGGGAAATCCCCTATATGACTGGAAAGAACACAAAAGAACCTATTACGATTGGTGGAAAAAGCGCTTAAATCACGCATTTTTATTGTATGATGTTTTAAGAATAGACCATTTTAGAGGCTTCGACGAGTATTATTCAATTAAATATGGCGACAAAGATGCAACTAAGGGTGAGTGGAAAAAAGGACCTCAAAATGAAATATTTGAAGCATATGAAAGAGAATTTGGAAAGAAAAATATAATAGCAGAGGATCTTGGATTTATGACTGATTCAGTAAAAGAAATGCTTGAAAAATCCAAGTTCCCTGGTATGCGTGTTTTCCAATTCGCATTTGATGCGCGTGATACTGGTGCAACAAACGATTATTTGCCTCACAATTATATAAATAATTGCGTCGCATATACCGGTACTCATGATAATCCAACAATTGTTTCTTGGTATTTTGAAATAACAAAAGAGGAAAGAGAATTGGTTAGATGTTATTTATGCGACCATTTCACCCCTGATTCAGAAATTAATAAGCCTATAATTGGTACAGTTATGCGAAGTCAAGCAGATATTTGCATAATACCCTTGCAAGACTATTTAGGCTTAGATAGCAGAGCTAGAATCAATAAGCCATCAACACAAGGTAGCAACTGGCTATGGCGAATGAGCGAAAATGATTTGAATGAAGAAATAAGCGAGTTTATTCTAAAAATTACAACTTTAACAGGAAGAAAAAAATAAAAATGGTGGCATTTTGCCACCATTTTTTAACAATCTATTAAACATTCCTCGGTAATTATAAATGAAAATTCAAAAAGCTCACCATTTCGTTCAACGGTTATAGTAACTGTATCACCAAGTCGCGCATTAATAAGCTCTTCAATCATATATTGACGTGTGATATCAACGCTTACGTTAGTTGAGCCAGATATTTCGATTTTTCTAAGAATATCATCAACAAAAAGCACACCGTCAGCAAGGCCACCCTCGGTTACATCAACAACTGTTGAATTCTCGTATAAATCAACTAAACCAGTTTCCTTATTATATTGTGCATAAGAATTCTTGATTTGGACTGTAATTCCAAGTAAAGGTCTTTTAACACCTTCAAAATCAGTATTTAGACAATTGTCTATAATGTTTTCTATTATCGCAATAACAGTTCGCGATGGAATTGCATATCCAATGTTATCAATCGAAGGGTCAACGTATTTAGCATTTACTATTCCGATTAATTTGCCGTTTTCGTCAAATAATCCGCCACCACTGTTTCCAGCATTTATTGCAGCATCGGTTCTCATAACACGTATGTTAATTGGGGTTTTGTCGTCGGCTCCGGTCAATTCTATGTTTTCAGAATCTATACTAACGATACCAGAAGAGACAGAAAAACCGTCGGATTTTGGATTTCCTATCGCAAAAACAGTTTCGCCCACATGCACTTCATCAGAGAAGCGTATATTAGCAGGCTTAATTTCGGAAGATTTTATGAGCTCACTATCGGTGATTTGCAAAAGCGCTAAGTCATATTGCATAGAGCCACCAATGTATTTTGCCTTGATCGCTTGTCCTTCAGATAAATGTCCATACAAATACACATCAATGCTATCGCTAATTTTGTTTTCAGTTGAGCTGTATTTATGATACACAACGTGATAGTTAGTAATTATAAATGCATTTCCTAATTCTTTGTCACAACTGTAAATTACGCCCGAACCAGTTGCATAAGAGTCTATTTCATTTGCTGAGGTTTGTATAGAGTCGAATCCAGATTGAATAACAACAGTACTTTGGATGCAGCTTGCAATAGTTGCAGTTAGTGAGCTAGAGCCACCTTGAATGATTGTTTCACCACTGGTACCATCTTTGCCATCTTCGCCATTAATTCCATCTTTACCATCTTTGCCATCTTTACCATCGATACCGTCTTTACCGTCAATACCATCAACACCATCTTTACCATCGATACCGTCTTTACCATCCTTGCCATCTTTACCAACAACAAGTCCTAGATTCTTTGTAAGACCGTTAGAATATTCAATAATTAATTCTCCAGCTTCGTTTATAGATGCTTTTGTGATATGCTCGGTCTGGGTGTTAGAGCAGCCTGAAAAAATCATAATCGCTAAAAAAACAAATGTTAATAATGTCCCAATCTTTAAAATAATATTTTTTTTCATAAAAATCCTCTCAGAGTAGATTACATATTAAAT
>JAZNFR010000294.1:0-2080 GCA_045576055.1 Eubacteriales bacterium | reverse complement strand
CGTAGGTGGTGGTGGAAACAACGCCTTAAACCATATGATAATGTCAAATGTAAAGGGCGTTGAATTTGTTGCTGTAAATACAGATAGACAAGCCCTTGCAAAATGTGGAACTGCAAACAAAATTTGCATAGGTGAGCAAGGCTCGACAAAAGGTAATGGAGCAGGTGCAGACCCTGAAAAGGGCGCAAGAGCAGCTGAGGAGAGCGCTGAAGAAATAAAGGCAGCTATGGAAGGTGCTGATATGGTATTCGTTGCCGCTGGTATGGGTGGTGGAACCGGTACAGGTGCTGCCCCAGTTGTTGCTAGACTTGCAAAGGAAATGGGCATTTTAACAGTTGGTATTGTTACTAAACCATTCAAGTTTGAGGGCGCTGTAAAAATGAGTCGTGCAGAGGGTGGCATTGCCGAGCTTTCAAAGCACGTTGACTCTCTTGTTATAATCCCTAATGAAAGACTCAAAGAATCGTCTCAAGAAAAAATCACACTTCTAAACGCTTTTAAAATAGTTGACGATATTTTAAGACGTGGTGTTCAAAGTATATCGGATACTATCAATATACCGGGTTACATAAACCTTGACTTTGCTGATATTACAGCAATTATGAAGGATGCTGGACTTGCGCATATGGGTATAGGTGAGGCAAGTGGCGAAAACAAAGCAGTTGAGGCTGCCAAAAGGGCTATTGCAAGCCCACTACTTGAAACCTCTATTGAGGGTGCAACAGGAGTTCTTATCAACTTTATGATAGGCACAGATGTATCCCTTGACGAAACAGATGCTGCTGGCGCACTTATTGCCGATGCAGCAGCACCAAATGCTAACATTATTTGGGGTGTTGGTGTTGACGAAACACTTGAGGATACAATAAGAATTACTATCATTGCAACAGGCTTTGAAAAGGAAAAGGTGAGATTTATTGATCCAAAAGAGGAAATAAAGGTTCATTCAATTCCTCACAAGCCATCAGGTGTAACAACAGAAATAAAAATCCCAGCACCACCTAAAAAATCAAGTAGAAAATATGACGATTCTTCTTTTGATGACGTTATCAATATGGTAAACAAATCAAGAAGAAGAGAAGAAAAGGATCCATTTGAGGACACATATTAAGAAAAAGGTTCGGCATTGTCCGAACCTTTTATATTTATATAGTAAAAGTATTAAAAATACAAAATTTTATTAATTATGTATAAAAAATGCTCAAATAACCAACTCGCAATTCGCTTTTTTTGTGCAAAAAGTAGAAATTTCTCAATAAAAACACATTTTCTTGACAACTAAAAAAACTAATGATATAATACAACTGTGTGTAATGCGGATAAGCCATAACTGCGCCTATTTGTAGAACACACGGGATACATCGTGCCAAGTGCTCGACGTAAACATTTATTTTTTAAAGAAGGAGGAACGAAATGCCAACCTTTAATCAGCTCGTTAGACAGGGTAGAACAAACAAGACTTACAAGTCAGTAACACCCGTTCTTCAAACAGGTTTTAACACATTGAAGAACAAGTCAATCGACCAAAGCGCTCCACAAAAGAGAGGCGTATGTACAAAGGTTACAACAACCACACCAAAGAAGCCAAACTCAGCTCTTCGTAAGATTGCAAGAGTTAAGCTCACAAACGGTATGGAAGTAACTTCATACATTCCAGGTATCGGACACAATCTCCAAGAGCACTCAGTTGTTCTTATTCGTGGAGGAAGAGTTCGTGACTTGCCAGGTTGCCGTTACCACATTATCCGTGGTGCACTCGATGCGCAAGGTGTTGCAAACCGTAACCAAAGCCGTTCAAAATACGGTGCAAAGCGTGCAAAGAAGAAATAATTCTTGCACAAGGTAACATAAAAGTAATTTTTATCGTAGTTCCTAACTTTGTAGCTGAAATAAATGTTTATTTGTCAGTGACACTTGTAAAGGACACGACGGGAGAATTTCTTTCGAGTACCAATGATATCATATAATTAATGAAGGAGGGAAG
The DNA here is from genome assembly GCA_045576055.1 of Eubacteriales bacterium. Lineage (GTDB taxonomy): Bacteria > Bacillota > Clostridia > Oscillospirales > CAG-272 > RGIG2000. The sequence continues at coordinate 96 of JAZNFR010000294.1, read as the reverse complement.
TAAAGTGCCAAGAAGAGGTCAAATTTCCAAAAGAGATGTATTACCAGATCCACTTTACGGTTCAAAGCTCGTAACAAAGCTCATCAACAACATCAT
>JAZNFR010000293.1:0-6846 GCA_045576055.1 Eubacteriales bacterium | reverse complement strand
AAATTTGAGAAACAATATCATCTAAGTAAAACACATCAACTTTATATTTTTTTAAATTTGGCGCATTTGAAATTGCTTTTTCGATTTCGTTTTTAATCTTATCCTTTGGGTTGTATATAGTAAAAAGAATAAGATGGTTATTGGCAAGATCGTTCTTTCTATCTGAAGCATTGATAAATGCGAACTTAACTTTATCGTTGTATTGTTCATAATGACCATTACATAAGTTAACATATGTTCTATTCATTTTTTCTAAAATTGACAGAATGTCATCTTTACTTAAATTTTCGGACATTTTACTTTGAACTAGCATAAGATCATTTGCATCAGATTGATCATCATTGAAAACAAGATCAAATTCCCCGTCGTCTTTGCCATCGGTAAACATTTCTTCAAAATCGCTTTGTTTGATTTCTCCCTCAAAGAAAAAGTATGATGAGCAAGCAACAGCGAAAAGATGCTGTTCAGATAATTTTGACAAGAAAGGGTATTTTCGTTTAAAATTATTTAGTTCTGATTTTAAAAATTCAAGTGACATTAAAAGCATCTCCTTAAACATTATATTTAATTATATTATAGCATTAAAAAACAACAAATACAACAAAATTTGACATTTTAATATAATTGTCAGTGAATTAATAAATAAAGTAGACGAGTTTGAAATTTTGTCAAAAAAGTGTAACTGAAAGAAAATAAAAAATGACTAAGTCGGCACCATGGTTGTAGGTGTTCAACTTAGTCATAGGTGGTCGAAGTGCAAAGAAGCATCGCAACTTTGTTGCTCGTAACACTTCCCGCGCCTCAAATCAGCAAGCTATTCTCGGCTTGGTCGCTAGGCGCACTCCATTTTCGCAAGCGAAAAGCAGAGTTCTCTCAGCCAACACTACGATAAAACAAAAAAGCACCGAGTGGTGCTTTCTTGTTTTATGGTCGAAGTGCGGAGGTTCGAACTCCGGGCCTCATGGTCCCGAACCATGCGCGCTACCAGCTGCGCTACACCTCGATTTTGGTAAAATATTAATTTTTTTGCAAGTGGTCAAGTCTGTGGTCAAAGTGAAATTTTGCGAAAATTATTAAAGAGGTAAAGTGCGAAAAAGTCAGCCAGTGCAAGGCATTTTGGGATTTTGAAAAAACTCCATAGCAAGATTGGCTATTAGGTCCCGAACCATGCGCGCTACCAGCTGCGCTACACCTCGATTTTGGTAAAATATTGAGTTTTTGCAAGTGGTCAAGTCTGTGGTCAAAGTGAAATTTTGTGAAAAATATGAAAGAGGTAAAGTGCGAAAAATTCAGCCAGTGCAAGGCTTTTTGGGATTTTGAAAAAACTCCATAGTAAGAGTGGCTATTAGGTCTCGAACCATGCGCCACCACTACGACTCACTACGCTCGCTGTATAAGTTCCACCTAGCCAATAACACTTCGCTGAGGCTCGTGCTCTTGGAAACTCATTAACCTCAATAAAATATATGCTGTAAAAGTGCGTTATTATTTTAGCACGAAGAAATAAAAATGTCAAGAAAAAGGAAGGGAGAAAAAATTTTTTCTGATAAATACAAAAAATAGTGCAAAATTAGGGGAAAAAGCAATATATATAGTGGCTTTTTAGAGAGTTTTAAAAAAAATAAAAAAATTTTCAAAAAAGTGTTGACAAACAAAAAATCCTATGTTATAATCTAATCCGTCGCAAGAGAAAAGCGAATATGGAAGCATAGCTCAGTTGGGAGAGCATCTGCCTTACAAGCAGAGGGTCATAGGTTCGAGCCCTATTGTTTCCACCAAGCGAACACAGTTGTGTTCGCTTTTAAATGGCCTGGTAGTTCAGTTGGTTAGAACGCTAGCCTGTCACGCTAGAGGTCCGGGGTTCGAGTCCCCGTCAGGTCGCCACTTTTAATAAATTTCGATGCCTCTGTAGCTCAGTTGGTAGAGCAGGGGACTGAAAATCCCCGTGTCGTTGGTTCGATTCCGACCGGAGGCACCATATGCGGATTTAGCTCATTTGGTAGAGCGCAACCTTGCCAAGGTTGAGGTGGCGGGTTCGAGCCCCGTAATCCGCTCCACTGAAGCAACATCCTCATCGGATGTTGCTTTTTAACACAAAATCGAAATTTGTATATAATAAAAGTGTGGTGACGTAGCCAAGTGGTAAGGCCCCGGTCTGCAACACCGTTATTCATCAGTTCAAATCTGATCGTCACCTCCAAGAACGAAGCATCCCAATAGGGGTGCTTTTTTCGTTCTTGGGGTGACGCCATTGAACCGATCTTTTCGCTTTAGCGAAAATTCAGTTCACATTCCCCACTCGTAGATCTACAAGCTCGCTTGCAAGGCGCAGAGTGAGGGAATCTTCGCCAAAGGCGAATACCTGATCGCCGCTATAGATACGGTAAAGCAAAAGAACGAAGCATCCCAATAGGGGTGCTTTTTTCGTTCTTGGAGGTGACGCCAACTTGCTTATACGATGGTGAAAATAGTAAAAATTGCTTTCGAAAAACCTTTTTTTATGAAAATTTACTAAATTTGGTTATATTTTTTAGTTAATTCTAATAAAATTTAACGAAAATGTTGAAAAAACAAAAAAGATGTGTTAAAATATATTCGTGCACAAGATATTCTTTGTGCATCATTAATTAGCAATCAACGGTTGCGTTTCGGTGTTCGCAATTGTGGTTGTACATAAATTTTTTAATTTATTGAGGAGAGTTTTATTATGGATAGCAAAAACGTTGTTCGCTTCTTACTTACATTTTTCCTTGGTTTTATAGGAAGCTTTATTATCAACCACACATCATTGAAGCCAGAAGGATTTAGATCAAGAACTTGGGCATACCTCTTGCTCGGTATCATCACATTCAACATTTATCCACTTGTTGCTTCAATCTGCAACTTTATCTTTGACGGATCAAAAGATAAGAACATCGGTTACGTTAAAGCGTAATTTTATTTACTAAAGGCGTTTCTGATAACGTAACACCGAATATAATTCAAATACGCCAATGAAAAGCACCCGTTTGGGTGCTTTTTCTTTCTTGACTATCTCTTATATCTGTGCTATACTTTAACTATATTTTATTTTAGGAGCTACTATGTCAATTGAAAGAGTAAAAGCATATTTCAAGGAATTTGGAATAGAGAATAGAATAATTGAGTTAAACGAGTCAAGCGCGACAGTAGAGCTTGCGGCTCAAGCGCTTGGATGTGAGCCTTGCCGAATTGCAAAGAGCATATCATTTTTAAAGGACGGAGATGCCATATTAATTGTGGCGGCAGGCGATGCCAAGATAGATAACGCAAAATACAAGGCGCATTTTGGAGTAAAGGCAAAAATGCTCACACCCGACGAGGCTGTTACGCTTATCGGCCACGCAATTGGTGGCGTTTGCCCATTCGCAGTAAACGATACAACCAAGGTCTATCTTGACGAGTCGCTCAAAAGATTCCAAACCATTTTCCCAGCCTGTGGAAGCTCAAATAGCGCAATAGAACTAACAATTCCCGAGCTTGAAAAATATTCTAATTACCTTGAGTGGGTAGATGTTTGCAAATCTTGGCAAGAAAACTAAAAAAGCACCCAAACGGGTGCTTTTTTCTTGTCACAGGGCAAAAAGAGGAGTATAATAAAAGCATGAGTTCGCATTAGCGAACATAAAAACAGAAAATAAGTTCGCTTAAACGAACTTCTTGGAGAGAAAATGAATTTAATTACTGTAAAAGAGGCAGCAAAAAAATGGGGCGTAACTGAAAGGCGTGTACAAATCCTTTGTAGCCAAGAAAAGATCAAGGGGGCAGTGCGATTTGGTCGTGCTTGGATGATACCTGCACACGCAGTTTTGCCAAGCTCAGCAAAGGGAGAAGTCCCACATATGCCAATGCCAAGGAAAAGCCCTTTCCTCGATATGACAAGCCTATACAATAAGCCTGGCGAGGCTGACAAATGTGCCGAAATGCTAATTAACAACCCAGAGGCACACGCGCTATTTGAGGCACAAATTGCATATCGCCGTGGCGAAATTGACAAGGTTTACGACCACGCAAGATACTTTTTGTCCTCTCATTCGGGCTTTTATGCTATTTTAGGCGGAGGTATGCTTTTAGCCCTTTGCGCTATATGGCGTGGAGATGTTAACCTTTGGCACGAGGCAAAAAAGCACATATGTGAAGCTCCTTGTGAGAATGAAAACGAGCGCGAAATAATTTCCTTGTCCTTGGCAATTATAGATAGCTCAATTTATGACAACAAGGACTACCCCGAGTGGTTTGTGTCTGGCAACTTTGAGCTTTTGCCACCAGATGCCCATCCTGCTTGTAAGGTTTTCTACATTAAATATCTATATATGACGGCATTTGCCCTTGCCTCAAAGCAGCTTGAGCTTGAGGGCGTTACAGGTCTAGCCCTTATGAAAATGATACCAAATACAATTGAGCCATTAATCACCCAAGCGGTGGTTGATAAAACCATAATCCCAGAAATATATCTCCGTATGTCCTGTGCGGTAGCTTATCACAACTCAGGTATGCGTGAAAAGGCAATAGCGCACATAGATAAAGCAGTAGCACTTGCTGTACCAGACGCCCTTTTTGGAATTCTAACTGAATATATTAGACATTTTGACGGACTATTAGAGGAACGTATAGCTCTTGTTAGCGAGGAGGCAGTTGTCCTTGTAAAGGAGCTTTATTCACGTTACAGTATAGGCTGGGCAAGGCTTTCAGGTGCTGTTAGAAACAAGTATATCGCGACCAACCTAACACCAAGGGAGCACGAGGTTGCCAAGCTTTCAGCCTTTGGCTTTTCAGCAAAGGAAATTGCGAATTTGCTTTATATGTCGGAATCTACAATCAAGCAAACAATAGCAAGAGTCATCACCAAAACAGGAGTAAATGATAAAAGCGAATTTTCATTTATACTATAATTGTCTCAAAATGCTAAAAAAAGGACAAAAAAATATGTCTAAAAAAGCACACCCCAGGGTGTGTTTTTTCTTTTTGAACTGTTATATAATGGTATTGTAATAAAAATCAAGGAGACTCAAATGAGCATAAACGAAGGAAATAGCCTTCCCCAGTGGGGGAAGGGGGACCACCTGGGTTGTGGATGAGGTGTAGTTTCCTTCAAATTTAAGTTAAACATTAATCAAAGGAGATGACAATGAGCATAAACGAAGGACGACTTTTCAAAAGGATTGAGCTTCTAGGCAAGGTATTTGAAATCTACTATGGGTACTACGAGGAAAAGGATAGAATTGGCGCATATAATGAGTCAATTCCAATATACCCAGATTTTAAAAAGAATCCAATCTACACGGATGATGGCTACGCATTTGTAACCGCTATGCAGGATAAATGTGAGCATTTTAAGGGTAACCACAAGGCAGATAGCTGTATAAGCTGTTCATATTTCAAATTTGGATGTGAGCTGATCGGAATTTGTCAAAACAAAAATAACAAGGAGAATCTACAATGAAAAAAATATCTACTTTATTAATATCCGGATTATTGGCCTTGACAATATGTCTGGCGCTTGCATCTTGCGGAAAAAAAGCGTGTGAACATACATACGATAATGCTTGCGACGCGACCTGCAATGATTGCGGAGAAAGAAGAGAGGTATCGGCGCATCAGTGGAAGGATGCCACCTGCACCACCCTCAAAACCTGTACGGTCTGCGGATACACCGAGGGCGAGAAGCTCCCTCACAACTGGGAGGATGCGACCTGTACTACACCCGAGGCTTGCGAGGGATGTGGCGCAGTTAAGGGCGCGCCTTTAGGACACACATGGAAGAATGCAGATTGCATAACTCCAAAAACCTGTACTGCTTGTAGTATAACCGAGGGAGAAGCATTAGGACATACTTGGATAAATGCTGACTGTTATACCCCAAAGACCTGTAAGACCTGCGGAACGACCGAGGGAGAACCTCTCGGACATACACTTTTCGAGGACGACGGCGATTGCACAACAGAAGTAAGATGTAGCGTTTGCGATGAGGTTACAACAGCAGCAAATGAAAGCCATACTGCTGAAGAAGATGATTATGACTGCACAACTCAAGTTACTTGCGTAAATTGCGAGGTAGTGCTTGTGGAAGCAAAGGAGCACAGCTTTAATAATTATTGGAATGCAACCAATACGCATCATTGGTACGAATGCGCAAACGATGGCTGTGATGCAAATGGTTCTTATGGTGAGCACTATGGTGAAGACGATGGCGATTGCACAACATGGGTTAAATGTGAAATGTGTGGTTGGGTAATGCAGGACGGAAACGAAAGCCATACACCAGCTGAGGACGACGGCGATTGCACAACTCAAGTTACTTGCGTAAATTGCGAGGTAGTGCTCGTGGATGCAAAGGAGCACGAATTTGAAGAGGACCTTAGTTCAATTGAAGCTGGGCACTGGTATGCGTGCGCAAACGAGGGCTGTTATGCAATGGACTCTTATAGCGAGCACTCACCCGAGGAAGACGATGGCGATTGCACAACATGGATACTTTGTGAATGTGGATGGCTAATGCAGGACGGAAACGAGAGCCACACACCAGCTGAGGACGACGGCGATTGCACAACTCCCGTAACCTGTACTAATTGTGACACAAATGTCATAGAAGCAAATGAAACTCACAGCGGTGGCGTGGCTACATGCTTAAAGGGTAAGCTTTGTGAGGTTTGCGAGATTGAATATACACCTAAAGACCTTACTAATCATCAAGAAGGCAGTATCTCTTACATAGATAATGGAGACGGAACATACACAAAGATTCACGAATGTGGAGAAACTTTAGAAGAAAAACATACATTTGACTCCGTGTGCGATTGTGGAGAAAAGATAATAATTACCAAAATG
>JAZNFR010000292.1:0-2509 GCA_045576055.1 Eubacteriales bacterium | reverse complement strand
AAATCCGGTGTTTCCTTTTGAAAGTTCACTATCAATACCATCATCATGTCTAACATAAATAACTTCTATATTATTAAGACGAGCTGCATTTATAAGTTCCTTAATATGTGATTTAAACAAATCAAATTGATATAGCTCACTATTTGTGATTGCTTTTTGTGCGTCAACAACCAAAAGCACCATATAAACACCTCCGTCAAATTCTTATTTGGTCGAACTAATTATATCATACTAAAACAAAAAATGCCACCCTTTCGGATGGCACAAATTATTCATTCACAATCGCTATCTTAATAGCCCCGCCAAGCTTATTCTCAAAAATCTCATAAGTTTTCTCGATTTCCTTAAGAGCGAACATACTATTCAAGGCACACCAGCAACGCCTTCAGAAAATCTGCATCATTCTGAGCAGTTCTCTTTTTCGGACCCTTAGTTCTGTTACCTGCCATACGCTCCTTTTTGCCTATAAAGCGGGTAAAAAGGAGATTTTCTATATTGCTGTCGGTGTAAATAAGTCCGTTCTGATTAAGTGCCTTACCTCCCTTGCCAAGCACAAGAGCAGCAAGGCCGTAGTCCTGCGTGACGATTACATCACCCTTTTCCGTAAGGTTTGCAATACGGCAATCGGCAGAGTCTGCACCCTTATCAACGACAATAGTTGTTGCTCCGTCTCTTTCAATGGAGTGGGTGTTGTCGCAGACAATAATGCATTCTATGCCTCGCTCTTTGGCTATACCTACGGTAATATCTACAACGGGGCAAGCATCGGCATCAATTATTATTTTCATATTGTCACCTTAGATTAATATACCGTTAAAATAGTTGTTTTTATTATAATTTTTTAAAACACTTATCAATTAGTTGAATAAGAATTTTGAATAATATTAAATTCTTTAGTTGTGTTTCTTATGATAGCATTCCGAACATTCACCTAAATTAACATGGTTCATACCACCATAAGAGCTAAAATCTACAGATTCTTTTATTCTATTGCAAAACTCACATCGAACCCATCGATTACCTTCTAAATCATAAACAGGTTCAATTTGTTGATTCAATTTATCTTTAATCTCTTCAAACCTTTGAGCTTTAGTTAACTTTTTGTGCGCCTCGTTTTGAGGACTCTTAATTTCTGTATTAATTTCATTGCTAAGTAGTATTTGTTCGTATTGCTGTGTGCTTTTTTCTGCTTTATGGTACCTGTTAAAATTTATAGAATTAAGAGCACTAACAGCATAAATTAAATCTGTTGCGTCAGCTGATGAGAAATTGCTGTATTCTTGGATTGAATCAGGAAACAATTCTTCTACAAATGAACTATATTTATCCTTTATAAAAAATAAATGCAATTCATTTCTTGCCCTTGTTATACCAACATAAAATAGACGTCTTTCTTCTTGTTCGAGGTCAGAATTATCTTTAGAACGTGAATACAAATTAACATTCGCAGAAGGCAAATGCCCATCAAACACATCTACCATATAAACGCAATCATATTCCAGGCCTTTGCTTGAATGTATTGTAGATAATACAACATTGCATTTAGAATCTGCGTTTATATCATTAGTAAAGTTTTTTTGCAGTTCTTCTATGCGAAGCAGAAAACCGCTTATAGAAGTTTCTTGTTTGGCAATCATAAGCAAAATATCTACTTTACTAGTATCGTAGTGGTGTTCTCGCAAATAATCCTTATAACCTTCGTTGAAAATAATAGAAATAGCTTCTGATGGAAAACATTTAGAAACACCCTCCATAATGGTCTGGAAATGAGATGCTCTATACTGATATTCTGATTTAACATACTTCATTTGTTCAGCTACAGCTTCAAAAACAGAAACACCAGAAGATTTCATCCTTTTTATGGCATATTCTTTTTGTTTGCTTTTCAAGTAAATAATACCTTTATTGCAAATTTGCTCAAACGAATTTATATCATGTTTATTTACTGCCAATTTAAGATAAGCAACTATTTCTTTAACAATTCGGTTGTCGAAAAAATTCATTTCTGGTTTTCGAAGTCTAAAAGGAATATTATTTCTTAAAAACAAATCGACAAGAACGACTGAACTCTCATTGTCACGATATAGAAATGCCATATCACGTTTTGTTGATTTGGCAGCTTCCAAAAGATGTAAATACTGTGCCTCTCTGGAGTCAACCACTTCTAGAATGACATCTTTTCCAACACCACGTTCAGCTGTCATCTTTTTTTCGTATCTCCCTTTGTTTTGCGAGATGAAACGTTGCGCCAAATCAACTATTTGTTCGGTAGAGCGATAATTACGTTCCATACGAAGAATGTATGGATTCTTGTAATCATATCTAAAATTTAAAAGAGCTTTTGGATAAGCGGCACGAAAACCATATATACTTTGGTCCTCATCTCCGACCATAAACAAGTTGTTATCCTGGGCAATAATTTTTATGATTTCATGCTGAATTTTTGAGGTATCTTGAGCCTCGTCAACACATATGTATTTATACTTTTGTGTAAAACGTTTTGAATAAT
>JAZNFR010000291.1:0-1510 GCA_045576055.1 Eubacteriales bacterium | reverse complement strand
TTGTGCCGTGGTACTAATATTTTTGGAGAATTTTATTGGGCGCCGTTTGACAAGGATTTTTTACATAGAATGTATTCAGAAACTAAGAGCTATGTTTCTGTAGCTATTGGGCTTTTACTTGATGAAGGTAAATTATCACTTGATGATAAAATAGCTGATTATTTTCCTGAAAAAATCGACACTCCCCTCAATGAATCCTTAAAAAAACAAACTGTTCGCAATATGCTAATGATGTCAACCGTTGGCTATGGTGAGGAATGGTACGAGAATGAGTGCAGGGATAGATGCAAGGTATATTTCAATAAAAGACCAAAAAACGTAAGATACCCTGGTACTATTTGGGAATACGACAGCCAAGGCTCACAGGTTTTGTGTTGTCTTGTAGAAAAGCTAGCTGGCAAGCCTATATTTGATTATTTAAATGAAAAGATTTTCTCGCATCTTGGTACTTTTAAAAACGCAACTATTTTAAAAACTCCAACAGGCGAAAGCTGGGGAGATTCCGCCCTACTCTGCACCTCACGCGATATGCTTTCTTTTGCTAGATTTGTTATGAACTATGGTGAGTGGAACGGAAAAAGACTTTTAAGTGAGGGCTACCTAAAAACTGCAACCTCAAGGCTTATAGATAACCAAGAAACTGCTTTTAACGATGTTATCGGGCACGGTTATGGCTACCAAATTTGGAGAACTGAGAAAAACGGCTTTGCATTTGTTGGAATGGGTGACCAATTGACAATTTGCTTGCCTGACTATGATTTGATTTTTGTTTGTACTGCTGACAACCAAGGCTGTCCTTACGCAAGAGAGCTTTTGCTTTCTAGCTTCTTTGATATAATTGTAGAAAACATAGAAAATTCGCCTTTAGATGAGGATTTAATAGCTTATAATGAACTAAAAGAGGCAACAAAGAATCTTTCTCTTTTCGCTATCGAGGGAGAGAGCTTTTCTCCTTGGCAAGAGAAAATAGATGGTCAAAAATATGTATTTTCATTAAATGAGCTTGGTCTTAAGGATTTAACCTTCCATTTCAATAGTGACGGAGGAGAATTACATTACACCAACGAAAATGGAGAAATGGTTTTACCTTTCTTATTTAATAAAAACTATTTTGGAAAATTCCCAGAGCTTGGCTATTCCGGGGATGTTGGTGGTGTTAAAACAACCGACGGCTCAAAATACGATATGGCAACCTCGGGCGCCTGGCTTTGTGATAATAAAATAATGATATTTTCTCAAATAATTGACCGTTATTTTGGAAATGTTTCTATGTGCTTTGCTTTTAGTGACGATAAAATCACTGCTACATTTTATAAAACAGCAGAGGACTTTTTGTGGAATTACAATGGTCAAGCATATGGCAAAAAGAAATAAAAATCCACCAGCTTAGCTGGTGGTTTTTCATTTTCGGGCATAGCCCTCATATTACAGGCTACGCACAAGTGCGTATATGACGACCTGCCAGTCACGCATTATGTTACTGGCTACCCATTAAATGGGTCGCGTGGGT
>JAZNFR010000290.1:0-10081 GCA_045576055.1 Eubacteriales bacterium | reverse complement strand
ATTTTTTAAAATTTTTTAGTATAAATAAAACTACAAGCTGTTTGCTATATTTTATTAATATTTGATGCGATTTTATCCAACAATACCGCTTCTTTCAACACCCTCTACTATCTTTCTTTGTAGGAATACATAAGCGATAATAAGTGGAAGTGCGATAAGGATTGTAGCAGTACCAGCAACTATTGCTGAATATGAATTTCGTATTGTTTCAGGTGAACTCTTCAGCATTTCTCCTATCGCTGCTGGAGTCCTTGCTATATGGCTCATAAAGGTGAATGCAGGGTTCTCCGACTCGATAAATAGTGATGTATAGAAGTCATCTGTCCATTGCCATGAGAAAGCAAAAATAAACACTGTAACAAGCATTGGAATCGAAATTGGAATAATAATGCTAAAGAATGTACGTAATGAGCTTGAGCCGTCAACGAATGCGGATTCTTCAAGTTCGTCAGGCACACCCTTAAAGAACTGCCTTAGCATAAATATAAACAATCCGTTTTTAAATCCTAGTCCAAATATTGAAAGCGTGAATAGTGGGATTAAGCTGTTTGTAAATCCAACACCGTTTTCAAAGACGCCAAACCATTCCTGTATCTTTGCAAATACAAAGCTCAAGGGGTTTAGTGTCTTTTCGAACATTGAAATTTGTCTAAAGAAATCGTTCATTGAATCCTTTAATGCTTCCTGAGGAACCATCAAGGTTACGATTACAAAGATAAATACTATTCCATTACCCTTAAACTTGAATTTTGCAAGTCCGTATGCAACCAAAGCGCACACAAGCGTTTGAATAAGCGCTACCGCAAACGAAACAACAAATGTTGTAAACACAGCCTTGAAATAATCGTTTTGGGTTAGTATGTACCAATATTGGTCAAATGTAGGATTCTTTGAAATTAAAACAACTGTTGCATCCTTAACGTCTTCAATCGACATTATTGATGATAGTATTTTCTTAATATAAGGATATAGTATTATAAATGTAATACCAACTAACAATACCGTTCTAAATATAACATATGCTAGTTTTTTAATAAAATTGAATGAAAAGAATTTTTGCTTAAGTCTTTCCTTGAGAGGCGCTCTTTCAAAATCAACTTTGATTTTGTTTTTGGATTCTCTTTTAATTTTTACTGTATCCATTATCGCACCTCCTTAATCTCTTCTCTGATAGAAGACGAATGTCTTCATCAGCAAAGCAACTATAACAATTACACCCAATACCATTAATATGTAGAGCCAAATAGCAGCGCTAAAGTTTCCTGGGAATTTATCTGGGTTAAGCTGTCCACCATATCCTAAAAGACCCATCATAACGTTATTATCTGCGGCTGTAAACATATCAACGACTGTGTAAATTGCGTTTACAAGAATCATTGGGCTAATCATTGGCAAGGTAATCTTCCAAAATGTTTCCCAAGCAGTTGCGCCTTCCATCTGACAAGATTCATAGATGGATGGAGAAATTGATTGTAAGCCTGACAAGAATATAAGCATTTGTACGCCAGAACGGCTAACAATTTTGAAAATGCTGTTTATAAGGTCGGTTACAATCTCTGCTAAGCTAAGCTCGCCTATTTTCAGGTTAATATTTGCTAGAAGTCCCTCTACATCGAGTGCGGAAATCATTCCTTCTGAAGCTGATGCACCTGTGTTATCATCAATTGCACCGTTCTCTGTCATTTCTGCCATTGCGTATTTTGCATCGATAAAATCGATAATACCTGTTGACAAAATAACCGGGAGGAAGAATACTGCACGGAAGAATGTACGTCCTACCATTTTTTGGTTAAGGATAACAGCCATGAAGAGTGAGAAAATTACAATCGCAGGGATTTGTAATACAAGGTCACCTATGGCGTCAAGAATGGTTTTTGTGAACATACCATCTTGGAAGAACACGTATCTATAAGCATCAAAGCTGAAATAATCATAGTTGCCCATTGAACCATAGAATGAAACCTCTATGGATTTAATTATCATAGGCATATAGATACAAATAATTCCTATAATGAATGGTGAACAAAATAGCCAACCAGTAAGAGCCTTTTTACCTTTAAGTGTGAGGCCTTTTTTCTTTTTTCTTGGGAAATATGGCTGTTCAACTGCTGTAGCTGTTGCAGCAGCGGCTACTGGAATAGCTTCACCAACAACACAAGCATCCTCTATTGCTTCTTCTACAGCTGGTTGTTGAACCAAAGGCTTTTCAGCCTTCGGTTTAACAATTGGTTTTAACAAATATACCTTTTGCTCTTCTGAAACCACTTCAGAGGACTTTAGCGATATTTGATTCTGATTTTCAGTTACATTTTTCATTTCGCACTAGCCTCCTTTGTAGTATAAGTAACAAAGTCAAAGGCTTGAATTATTTGTTTTTCGCCTTCGAATTCAATTACAATATCTTGGCTATTGTAATTAAGGATAAATCCTTCTCCACCTGCGTATACAACGAGAACAACCGTGGAATTATCAACTGCTGTGCCATCAAGCAAGGTTACCTTGCAATCGCTATCACTGTCATTCAAGAATCTGTGATCAACGATATACTTGTCTTGCTTATCCTTCATTGCTTCATTATACTTTGTATAATTTTCTACTATCGAAGCCTTCAAGAAATCGTAGTTTATTGAATAGTAGCTACTATATTCAGCATCACCCTTAAGCTTTTCAACGTTTTCCTTTGCTAATGTATAGTAAAGCACTGCGCCGTTTTCAATAGCCTTTAAGAGCATATAGTCTTCGTCACCCTCCATGTTGAGTGCATTTCCTGCAAACTCGATGGAGCCGTGGTATACCATACCATAGAATGGAACACTCTCGCTTGCTCTCTTATATTTACTACTGTCAAGTGGAGCTGAAAGAACTGCTGAAGCATATGGAATGCTATATACATTTCCCGCATCAACTATTAAATCAAACTTTTCTTCTCTTGACATTAATTTCAAGAATTCAACTACATTTTTCTTTGCGTCTTCTCTTGAGATGAAGTTTTCTTTGTTAAAGTCAGAGTTTAAATCAGAACCTAGCGCTCTTACCGCTAATGTTTTGATATTCACATCTGATATAGAGTCAGCAAATTTTTCAAAAAGTGAAACAAATGATGAGCTTGAAACAGCAACGCCGCTTGTACGTTCAAATGTTTGTGTAGCTGCATAGTACATACGCTTTGTTGTATATCTGTTGTCAAGTGTTTTTATTGCGTTTTTCTTATTTGAATAACCACTAAACCATTTTGATGAATGTGCATAAGAGAAATCTACGTCCAAAGCAACATCATAGCCGTTGTTTTCTGCATCAGCAAGTAGGTCATTTAAACCATCCTCGCCACCTAAAACTCTTTGCCATTTAATTTTTGTTGGGTAGCTTGAAGAAAGACCACCATTGTAGAATCCCTTTAAAATAAAGGAATTGTTATTAAGTCCTGCCTCAGAAAGCTCCTTTTGCATGTTTATAATGTCGCTAAAGGTTGTAAGCTCCTTATTAACTGTAACAGGGAAAGAAAGAATTTGCTCTTTAACCTTTATTGACCCAAACACCTCAAGGAAAAGCTTTGTGTTTTCCTCAAACTTAATGTTCTTTTCAAGAATGCCGTTTTTGATTAGATAATCTCTATAAAGTGTTGCCATACCTACATAAGAAGTATTGTAGGTATTATTAATATTGTTTTCCTTAGCTGTTTCGTCAGCCATCAAAAGCTTATAGTACATTCTATAGTTACCCTTATAGGTATCCTTAGAAATAACTGTAATTTCAGTTGATGAAGATGTGCCACCAGAGAAAGCATCTGCTAAGTCATATGTATCATATTCGCCATATTTAAATGTTGCATATGCATTAATGAAATATGCGTCTGCCTCTGCAGTGATTGAAGCCATGGCATCGCCTTCTTCAATTATTACAAAATGTCCAGTACCATTTGCTTCGCTTGAATTTACAAGACCAAATACAGGCATTGTATATTGCTCAATGTTCTTTCCTGAAATTTGATATTTTGCATAGTCTGGGCCGTAAAGAGTTGCTGAAATTTTACCAGACTGCTTCTTTGCGATCAAGTCCTCGAATCTAACAAGTGCACCGCTTCCATCAGGAATGAAAAGATAACCATGGTCATAATCAGTTTCTCTATTTAGGTTAGCTGCACCAAAATAAGGCAAAACTATTATTTCTTCAAGGCAATATAGCTCTCTATCATAAACAATGCTGTCTGTATCAATATCAACAACCAAGCCATCGTTAGTTAGAGTATAATTCACAGTAAGCTTAAAGTTAGGATATTCCTTAGCTGGGAATCTTTCGCGGTCTTTTTCCTCATCCCAATACATATCTCTGTCAATTTCAAACTGTGTCTTTTCTTCGCCTTCCTTTGACAAAACAAAGTATTCAGGTGCTTCTGACATCAATCTTTTTTCCAAAACTGACATTGTGTTATTGTTTGCAAATTTTTCTGATTTTAGAAATACGAATGGAACTGTTTCACAAAGTGGCTCTTTATCAATAAATGATTGTCTATACTCACCTGTTGTGTCCTTATCCAAAAACTCATTCTTAACATATTTTTGGTCTGGGTCGAAAACCTCAAAATTTGCTTGTACAAGCTCTTGAATTTTATCGTCTGTCTTTCCCACTTCACGTAAAGCGCCGTATAAAGCCTCTAGACTGATTTTTAGTGGAACTGCAAAATCACGCTCCTCTTCACCAATTGAATAGTCAACAACCATACCATCATCGGATGGTGTGATTTTTCCTTGGTTGAAGTAAAATCCATCCTTATAGCTATATAAGTACTTTGTGTTTTTGCCCTCTGTAATTTTAAAATAGTTAACAATAACCTGTGAAAGGAGCTTTCCCTTATAGTCGTCGTTTCCGTATGCGACTGCATTGTAAGGGTTAGATAATGTAATTTCTCCTGTTATTTTGTTTCTTATTGCAAATTCGCCTGTATCGTAATCCACATAAAGCTCGTACATTCCGTCTGCTTTACCCTTTTTAGATGGATCGTCGCTTGTTGCGATAGGCTTTCCGTCTTCGCTTTTTGCAATAATTGCATTTAGCTTAGCAATCTCGTTTTTATAAACTGCTGCATTATAGTCAATTTGCTTTGCACCAACAACCATTGGTATTAATAAGGTTGATAGCATAAGCACGGCAAGAACGGCCGCTAATATTCTCTTTTTCATATTCGGCCCTCCTACCTATAACTTATCTCACTAGCAATGGTAGATGCAAATGATGACATCTTTGTAACAAGTGTAATGAATAGTACAACAATAAACATTATAACAACCATACCAACAAGAGTTGCTATTACTGTTACTATATTTTTACCCATTGAGTAGTCGTGTGTAACCTGCATACCGATGATAATTAAGAATGCCATCCAAATGTATGCAACTGTCAAAACAAGCGCAGGAATTTGTGATTCAGTTCCTACAAGAACTTGAGTTAACAAGGTTGATACAATTACTAAAATCGGTACAGGGAATAGTGCGTATGATGTTGCAACAAAAATATCCTTGAAGCTACCTTCTCCATCGAAAAGGGTTGTGAAGCACCAGTTTGAAAGCACCCATAAGAAGAATGGAACTAAAACAGTTGCTGCTTGTGAGAATATTGTTGCTGTTGTGCCTTGTGGCTTATAATAGTAGCCTTGGCCTATACCTTGATAGTAGAACGCTACTACTGTAATAATAAGGAAGATAACTGAAGCTCTTACTGAACCACGTTTTTCTTTCTTTAAGTCCCAATATCCGTCAAATGGATGGAACATAATATGGAATCCGTAGGTTAACTCTTCCTTAAGCGTACGCTTACCACCCTTGGTAGCAGCCGCCTTATTAACCTTACCTGCGTAACTAAACACCTTAACTACAATAAATAGGAGAACAATTATTCCTATTACCATGAAAATAAAGTATTTTTCCATTACGTTGGCACGAATCGCCTTAAATACTGTTGCATAGTTTTCAGTATCATATGCAGCTTCGAAATATGTAAGTGCAAGCTTTAATTGTTCATCATCGTCGTCTGAGTTACGGTAAATCGCTTTACCCATTTCAACGTATGCTGTATCAAAGTTGTTATTCTTTGCTAGCACGTCCTTCCAAGCATCGGCAGCTTTATCAAATTCGCCATCATTTTGAAGCTTGATTGCGTGTGCCAAAACCTCGGCATATTCCGTCTGTCTATATGGAACAATTGCATTGTTTTTTTGGTCCAAAACAAGAATTTTTGTTACAGAAACTGTTTCGGAAACAGTCTTCCCATTTTCATCAACTCTTGTTTGCTCTACGTCATACATTTGGTAAGTAAGTGCTTTACCACCTGTAATTTGTCCAAATTGCTCACCAACATCGCCAAAAATATAAAGAAGGTTACCTGAACGGTCATAGGTATATACCTTTGAACGCTTTTTGTCAAGAATTGACCATACTCCATCAGGACCACTTGTTATATCTGTAATATCTGAAACACCAGTAGGTGCGCCCTTGTTTGCTGCAGTTACCTTTGCATTAAGCTCTACTGCAACCTCACCTGAAGGTGCAAAGAAGCCTGTACGTTGCATAATGTCTGTACCACCAGCGTTTAAAAGCTTAACAGGAGAGCTATCGGTTGTCTTACCTGTGAGCTGTGTTAGCTGTCCACTCTCTTCTTCAGAGGAATAGTCGATACATCCGTAAATAAAGTCACCATAAGTTCTATCAAGCTCTAGGTTTTCATATGTGGTTGGCACGTTAGTAAACTCAAGAGTTGACCAAGGGTTAACTGTTTGGATAATTGCCTGTAAAGCAGAAACGCTTACCTTTGGTGCACCGATAAAGTTGATAAATTCGCCTTCACTTGTAAGAACGATTATACCTTCAGTAGTTTGAGAAGATACAACATACATTCTACCATGCTTATCAACTACACAGCTTTTTGGGAAATATGCACCATCAGCTGATGCGAAGTTGATTTGAGGCTCCTTAAAGGTTCTTTCAAACTGATATGCCTCGTCACCAGTTTTGTCTTCATTAATTGAAAACTTAATAATTCTCTTGTTACCATTGTCACAAATATAAAGACCTTTATAGTTGCCTTCGCTTACAGCAAATGTGGTTGTAGGATTTTTAAATGTATCCTCAACGCCATCACTGTTAACAAAGTTTTGAATAATTGCTCTAAATTTATAGTTACGGTCCAAAACAACGATTCTGTTATTCTTTTGGTCAACGATATACACGTTTCCAAAATCATCAGTTTCAATGTCGGTAGTATCTAGAAGCTCTACTCCAAGATTATCAATACCGATTGATGCAGAGTCGATTGCATTTTCTCCGTCTGGTACATATGCATCAGGAGATTTCAAAACATCACCATTGATTGAATATGTGTATGTATCATAAGGAGTTGACGCCATAACGGAAGGAGCAAGAAGTAATACGAAGGCAAACATAAATGCTAGTATTTTAGCTATTCTATTCATAATACCTCCTTAATCCTTCATACCGCTTGAAGCCATTGTTTCAATAATGTTACTTTGTGAAATAACGAATACCAAAATTGGAACAAGCATCATAATTACTGTACCTGCAGCGGATGCACCTGCACGGGCAATACCGCCGGCAGTGATTTGTCCGATTGCGTAGTTAAGTGTCTTTAGCTGTTCACTATAAATGTAAGCTGAAGCACCTGTGTTCCAAAGTCCTTGGAACGAATAAATAATAAGTGTTAGCCATGCCGGCTTAACCATAGGCATAGCGATTACCCAGAAGGTTCTAAACTCACTACATCCATCAAGACGCGCACTTTCAAGCACGGAGTCTGAAATTGAGGAGTCCATAAACTGCTTCATAAGGTAAAGTCCCATAGATGAGCCCCATGCAGGAATAATAAGTGCAAATGGGTTATCCATAAGTCCAAGAGTTGATAGTGTTAGGAAGTTCGCAATAGCTGTTACGGTTGAGGTAAACATAAGCGAACGTTGAATGATCCAGAACACGCCTCTTCTGCCAGGGAATGGAATCTTGGAAACTGCATAAGCAGCTAGTGAGCTGAATAGCAAGTTACCAAATGTACCAGCAGCAGTAATAAATACTGTATTGAATATGTATCTTGAGAATGGCACCCAAGAATCACTTAAAAGTGTAAATAAATCGGAAAAGTTTTTAAATGTTGGATTTACAACATAGAATCTTGGTGGGAACATCCATAGTTCGTCAAGAGGCTTTAACGATTGCATTACAACATATACCATTGGCAAGAACATAAATACTCCCATTATTGCAAGGAAGATAAATATTCCTGCGTCTCCACCCTTCGAACGGTTGAGGACAACTTGATGATTTCTTACTCTCATTTTTTGCATATCATTGTCCCACCTTCGAAAGCATTTTGTTAACCAGAACGTTAGCGCCCATCATTACAAGGAATAGAACGAACGCAATTGCAGAAGCATAACCTACTTCCCAACGTTGGCTTCCGTAGTCCTCCAAGCAGTGCATAATGGTATGGCACGAATAGTTAACTGATGGGAAGCCACAAAGTGCTGTAACAACGCCACCAAATCCGAACGCACCAGTAATTGACATTACCGCACCGAACATTAGCTGAGGACGCATCATTGGCAAGGTGATAAACCAAAGCTCTTGCCATCTGTTTTTAATACCGTCAACTGCGGCAGCCTCAAACAGGCTCTTATCAACCGTTTGAAGACCAGCAATAAACGATAGGAACGCTGTACCGAGTGACATCCAAAGTGCAACTACGATACAAAGTGTCATTGCATATTTTTCATCGTAGAACCAAAGAATTGGCGCGTCTATGATATTTAACTTCATAAGCGTACCGTTAACCCATCCTTGACCATCGTTTGAGAAAAGTGTACCCCAAATGAGATATACCGAACCAGAAATTGATGGTGCATAGAAGATAAGAGTTACTATTGCTCTAATTCTTGGTGATAGCTCGTTAATGAACCATGCAACAAGGAACGAAAGAATGTATGATACAGGACCTGTAATTGCAGCGAACACGAGAGTGTTTTTGCAAGCGAGAAGGAATATATCATCCTCAAAGAAAAGTCTTGTATAGTTCTTGATTCCTATGAACATGTCCCATTTAAACTCGAGCATGTTAAAGTTTGTAAAGCTGAGTACAAGTGAAAGTACAACAGGGAAAACAGTGAAAAGAATGAAGACGAACATAAATGGTGCAATCATTAGATATGCGATTTTATGTCTTTTCATTTCATGAATAGTCCATTGGAACATAGTCATGTCTTTTCTTGCTACTGCTTTCTTCTTGCCTTTTTTAGGTTCTTCTAAAATACTATCGTTATGTACAGCTTCTTCAGCTACAGCTGCGCCGTTAGCTTCATTTTGTAAAATTTCTTTGCGCTTTGCCATATTTACATTTCTCCTTCATTTAGTATTTTAGAATTAGCTTAATTTATTGTCTGCATTTAACTTTTGGTAGTCCTTAAATGTCAACATACCAAATTCTTGACGTCTTCTTGCGATTTCTGCATTGATTGCAGTAACGTAGCTAAGAAGTGCATCAGATGCATCCTCACCCTCGTTATAAGCTGCTAAGAACGCAAAGTTTACGTAACGAGCGAGATAGTAGCTACCTGGATGGTTAGGAACTGCATCAAGGTTGTTAAATTGGTCGAGGATGTTTGCCTTTTCCTTTGCTGTCCAAGGAAGCTCCTCAAGAGCAATTCTATTTGCGGTTGCAGGTCTTGCTGCAATACCCATAATAGAAACTACACCGTTTGAATAGTCAGCTTGGAATTCACTACCTGTATACCACTTCATAAATTCCCAAGCAGCTGCATCCTTTTCTTGTTGCTCCTTGGAGTCACCATTTTCAATCATAACGCATCCGGTAACTGTTGCCATTGCGTTTCTATTGATTTGAATGTTTCCATTTGCATCAAGAACTTGATTTCCATTTTCATCAACTACAACTTGACCTGGAAGCTTAACGAATGTCCAAAGACCTGAAAGCTCAGATGCGAATACCGCTAATTGGTTACATGTTGTATATGGTGCGATACCAATAGGCATTTCACCTGTACGGAAACGGTTTGCAAAGTCGTAGG
>JAZNFR010000289.1:0-2253 GCA_045576055.1 Eubacteriales bacterium | reverse complement strand
TGCAGGTATTGCATTCAACTCCGTGTCCCTCGGCATTTGTCACAGTATAGCTCATCAGCTCGGAGCACAACTCCACATTCCTCACGGACGTGCAAACGCAATAGTTCTTCCTGATGTAATCAGCTTTAACTCGGGCATTTACGAAAACACCTTTGCCCTTGAAAATCCAGCACCCTGTGTTTCAAAATATGCTACCATGTCCCGACGCATAGGTCTTGCTGGCTATGACGATATCGCTTGCGTAAAGGCTCTTGCTTTCTATATTCGCTCAATGCAAATTGAAATGGGAATGCCAATTAGCGTGCGCGAGGCAGTTCCTAACTTAACATACGCCGAATACGAATCAAAGCTAAGCTCTATGGCAGATGCAGCACTCCTTGATAGATGCACAAAAACAAACCCACGTGTGCCAACCAAGGAAGATATTATAAAAATTCTAAAAAAGATTTGGTAAAATCAACCATTTTAAAATAAAAAAGGAACAAGCTTGACTTGTTCCTTTTTTAATAATATTATACTACAATATAACAAAACGCCCATTAAATCGCAAGACAATTTTAACGTGGAACCCGAGGTCGGCATACGACGACGGTAGCCAGCGAGGGGAAATGTCACAAAGTGACAAAAGAGTTGCCCGCTCGGCGATGAGGGTCAGCAAAGCTTACGAGGGATTGTATGCCTCGTCGCGTGCCATTTTCTATAATAGCTCGAATTTTTTATTATTTCAAATACTTTTGCGAAAGAAGCTCTATTCTTTGCTTGTCAGAATCCGTCAACGCAAAGGAGTACTTTTCTATATACGCCTTAAATTTCTCCTTATCTATCGGTTTTGGAGAAGCACCAACACGGTGCTCGAAATTGGCAAAGAAAATGTTGTCCACTCCCTCGCTTGGCAAGCTTACGCCCTTAAGGATTTTGTTATCAAAGGCTTCAATCTCTTTGTCTGTGCCTATGTAGGTTGTTACAACATTGAATAGCCAATTTGCATATTTTTCGTCACACATATAAGCACGGTCTGTGCCAAAAATAAGCCTGTCGGAGTACTTATTAAAGAATTCCTTGTAGTAATCTTGCTTCTTTTCAAACTCAACATACATCTCACCTCCGGGGGTTAAATCCACACACAGGTTGGGGTAAAGAGAGAAAAGCTTTTCTAAAATCTCTGGCTCCTTGCTACAAAAGAAAAAGTGAGCAAGGGTTAGGTTGAGCCTTGGGTAGCTTTCAAGAATTTTTATGGTTTGCGCCTGTATTTCTTCATAAGAAGCAAATGAGCCGTCTGTATATGTCCAACCTTGTTTAACCGCCCAGTCTGGCGCCCTTTTCAAGTCCCAGAATTCGTCAGGGTCGTTGACGTGCATTAAAAGGTGAGTGCCGTCCTTTTCCATTTGCTCGTACAGCTTGTTAAGGGCAGGGTGGTTAAGGCTTTTACCAATTCTTTTATGCTCTGTTGGCTTTCCCTCCAGCATTTTAATTCCGTCAAAGCCTATTTCCATAAGCTCGTAATACTGTGTAAGGGCATCCATATCATTTGGCATGTTATCTATAGGAACCTTTATATACTCAATGCCACCATGCAAATAGGTGTTGGGGTTTGCTATTTTGAAAAAGCCAAGCATAATATTGTTGCACACGTTAGACTGACGAAGTGGAATTGAACAAATATTAAGGGCGTGAATGCCACACTCCTTTACATAGCTGTCAAAGCAGGAAATGAAGTCCTCCTCGCCCCATTTTGATATGTGTAAGTGGCTGTCTATAATTTTCCTATCCTTTTGCATAATACCGTTCCTTTACAAATTCATATTTATCAATTGAATTTTACCACACGATAAGGCGTTTTTCAACTTTTTGGGCAAATTGTTTTTTGTTTTTATTCGGGCTTGTTTTTTCTATATTCAGACGGCGTTTTCCCTATATATTGCTTGAATATTCTTGTAAAATAGTTAAAGTTATCATAACCGCACATAAAGCTGATTTCCTTTATTGAGATATCGCTTGTTTCAAGGAGCTCTATTGCAAGCTGCATTCGCATGCCTATTATATAATTTATAGGAGATTTTCTGAATTGATATTTGAACGCCTTATTGTAAGCGGTCATACACATATTTTCCATTTTTGCAAGATCGGTTGTTCTTATTTCGGTATTGTAACATTCATTTATGTATCTAATGGATTTTGATAATGGTGCTTTATCGCTCTCTTTCCTTTTTATTCCTCTTGCAATTTCTATAAAAAGCTGTTCCAAAAGACTTG